>CACWJV010000007.1 GCA_902761265.1 Oscillospiraceae bacterium
CTGGAGCTGGTGGAACAGCTTGACGCCGGCGACGTGATCACCGGTATCATCGACTGCGACAAGTCCAATCGCGCGGTGCGCACATTGCCGTTTAAGCCCGACTGGGTCAACGAATTTATCGGCATCAACGTGAGCGCCGAAGAACAAAAAGCGATTCTCAAGCGCATCGATTTCAAAGTGGAGAATGATACGATCTATATTCCCTCGTTCCGCGGCGACATTGAGCATCAGGCCGACATTTCGGAAGAAATCGCCCGCTTCTACGGCTACGGGAATATTCCCAACCGTCCGCTGGCCGGCGTTGCAAACGCCAAGATGACCGATGCACAGAAGCTCGAGCGCCGCATTTCGACAACACTGCTCGGCTGTGGATTGAGCGAGATTGCAACCTTCTCGTTTATCAGCCCGAAGCATTACGACAAGATCCGGCTGCCGAAGGACAGCAAAAAGAGAAACAGCGTGGTGATCAGCAATCCGCTCGGCGAAGACACCAGCGTGATGCGCACGACCGTGCTGCCGTCAATGCTCGATGTGCTCTCGCGCAACTATAACAACCGCAACGAAAGTGCAAAGCTGTTTGAGATCTCCAATGAATATATCCCGAACGGCACCGAACAGCTCCCGGACGAAAACCAGATGGTCACCATGGGTATGTACGGCGACGGCTGCGATTTCTTTACGCTCAAGGGTGTTGTGGAAGAGCTGCTGTATGCCTGCGGCGTAGACAACTACGACGTGGCCGCGGTGACGGACGACCCGACCTTCCACCCGGGCAGAACCGCCGAGATCACCGTGGACGGCAAACGCATCGCACTGCTGGGTGAAGTGCATCCGGCTGTACTCGCAAATTATGAGATCGGTGTGAAAGCGTATCTTGCGCAGGCCGACTTTGCGTCGCTGCTCGCCATCGGCAACACCGACCGCAAATATCACCAGCTTCCGCGCTTCCCGGCGTCCACCCGCGACCTGGCATTTGTTTGCGATATTGATCTGCCGGTGCTGGGCCTTGAAAAGAAGATCAGCGAAGCGGTCGGCAAGATTCTCGAAGGCATCTCGCTGTTCGACGTTTATGTCGGTTCGCAGATTCCGCAGGGCAAAAAGAGCGTAGCGTTCTCGATCAAGATGCGTGCTGCGGACCGCACGCTGACCGACGAGGAAGCCGACGCCGCGATGAAACGCGCGATCAAAGCGCTCAAGGCGCTCGGTATTGAGCTGCGTTCCTGATGACAGTTTTATAAAATGAGCGTGTGCCATACAAACGGCACACGCTTTTTTGTGTTTTTCGTCAATTGGAAAGCATAGTCGGTTATGGTATAATACAGTTCGAGGTGATAGAGATGAAAAAAAGGATCCCCGTCGTATTGCTGACGGTTTTGCTGCTGCTTTTGCTTTGTGCCTGCGGCAGCACGCCGAACACCGCTGTGCTGCATGAACTGATTCCGGACACGACCAAAGCGTCGTTCAGCTATCGCTATACGACCCTGTCCGCCAAAAAGCGCAATTCAACCAACGCATGGCGCCACGGTATGGTCAGCGGCAACGGGATGCAGGGCTTTGTGGAAAGCGGCGACCCCTACAGCGACAGCTTCATTTTCCAAAATATGTATTTTATTATGCCGAACGTCAACGTGCGGTACTGCCCTGTGACGAGCGACGAGCTCGAGTCGGTCCGTCAGACGATTGTGAAAGGTGAAAACATCACCGACAATGCCAGCTACGACGACGTCTACCGCTTTCATCCCGGCGGCGCGCTGCGGCTGGATATGGAGGGCAAGGGCAAGCGCGACTATATCCGTTACACGGACTATCTCACGTCGCAAGTCGGCGTCTATTTTAAGAATAACGACGGCAACTGGCTGCGCACGTCGTTTTCGTCAATGGCCGACGATGCCGTGATCACAAAACTCAAGCAGTCGACCGACGGAGAAAAGCTCAATTTGACGCTCAGCTTTGACGATCTGTCGACGATGGCAAACTTCGGCGCAAGCGACGAAGCGAACCTGCTGTATCAAAAGATCGCATCCGACAACGCGGACTGTCTTTCGCTGGTTGCGCACTATCCGGACTACGAAAACAGCGAGCTGAGAAACGGCGGCTACGCCACGCTGACGTATGTAGTCACCGTCGGCGGCACAAAAGAAAAAGTCGAGCTGCCGAAAGCGACCGAGGAAACGCAGTTTTGCGGCGACAACTGCGGCATCCGGATTGCGGGGGCAGAGGAAGTGTATCTGATTACACTGTCCGGGCGTACAGCCGAGATGGACAGCTTTGACGCGTTCAAGGACACCCGGTCGTTTGCGCTGGTTGACGAGCTTTATCAAAAGACGGCGGCGGTTGCCGCAAGATACGGCAAAAACGGCGGCTTCGATTATGACGCGGCGCTGCAGGCGCATCTTGCGGTCTATGCGCCGCAATTTGACGCTGTGTCGCTCTCGCTCGGCGACGGCAGCGCACTGCCGAATGAAACGCTGCTTGCAAAACAAAAGGGCAAAAACCAGATCCGCGCCGATCTTGCCGCGCGTACCTACTACGCCGGACGCTACGCCTATCTTTGCGCCGGCGGCGTGTCCACCCCGCGGCTGTACGGTATGTGGACCGGCGAATTCAACACCGGCTGGGGCAGCAAATACACAATGGACGCAAACGTCAATTTGCAGACCTCCTCGCTCAACACCGGCAATATGCCGCGCCTTGTGGACGGCTATGTAAACTTCCTGCTGCGGCAGATGCCCGACTGGGAGGAAAACGCAAAAGCCACCCACGGGTTTGACGATGCGATTCAGGCGCCGGTCAACACCGACGGCGACAAGGCGGTCATCACCGAAACGTGCTATCCGTATCCGTTCCGCTATTGGAACGCCGGGGCGTCGTGGATGCTGCAGCCGCTGTTTGAATCTTGGCTGAGTTACGGCGATCTCGATCTGCCGCTGTCTGACGCCTATGATCTCGACGCGCTGCGCAGCGTGCTCTCCCCCATTGAAAAAGATCTGACCGATGCGCAGCTTGACGCGATCCGCGCCCGCGGCACGATGAAGCTGACGCGCGATATTCTGCTGCCGCTGCTCGAAAAAAGCGCCAACTACTGGAAACAGCTTCTTACGCCAGAATACTACACCGACAAAGACGGCGGCATCCATTTTGAGCCAGGCAAAACGTCGCTCGCGCCCGACGAATACTATTGCATCCTCCCCTCCTATTCGCCCGAAAACAACCCGGCCAACTATCCGAGCCCGTCCGACGCAAACTGCGCAATCGACATCGCCGCGTGCCGCGACAATCTGCGGATGCTGCGTGAAATTCGGCTGTATCTGGACAAAAACGCCGATACCGGCGATCTGGACGCAATAATCAAAAAGCTGCCGCCGTATCTGTATGACGACACCGGCGCGCTCAAGGAATGGGCCACGACGCTGTTCGACGAAAACAACGAGCACCGCCATCTGAGCCATCTGTACTGCGTGTGGCCGCTGTTTGAAACGCAGCAGGACGACGCGTTGAAGAACGCCTGTCTGCAGGCCATTGCCAACCGCGAAAGCGAAAACGAAGCCAGCCATGCGCTGGTCCACCGGGCGCTGATTGCGGCGCGGCTCAAAGACAGCGAGAGCTTCACCGACGCGCTGCTCAAGCTGATGAATCACCGCATCCGCTATGACTCGCTGATGACAAACCACGACTATGACCGCGGAAGCTGCTATTGCACCGATTTTTGCATCGGGTATCTCGGCATGATCCATGAAAGCCTTGTGTATTCCGACGAAAACAGCATCGAGCTTTTGCCGAGTGTGGCGCTAAGCGGCTTCCAAACAGGCGAAATCCGCGGGCTGCGTACCCGGTGCCGCGCTGTGGTACAGTCCATGCAGTGGGATCTTGACGCGGGAACCGTCAGCGCAACGATCGTTTCTCAGGAAGACCGCACGATCACGGTCCGGTGTCCACGCAGCGACGAATCCCATGTACTGGAATGCAAAGCAAACGTACCGGTTGCGGTGACGTTTGATCTCGGATAGGCAAACATCATAGAAAAAGAGCAGCTCGGCGAGCTGCTCTTTCGTTTTGTTTGCATTTATCTGTTTGCAATCAATTGCTTGATGAATGCAAGGATTGCTTTGAAGAATCGCAGGATCATATCTTTCCAGTTGACTTCCTTGAAGATGACCGTACCGCTGTCAAGGGTTTCGGCATTTTCGGCGGTCATCGGCACGAGCGTGTCGCCGTTGTCCTCCGGGCCGGTATAGACCATATACTGCGGCGCAGTCGGGTCGGAGAAAACGGTCATGTTGCCGTTTGCCTTGAGGAATTTCAGCATGAAGTCATGGATGATGGCCGGGAATTGCGTGTGGCTGCTGCCATAGATGAACCATGTGGTATCCGGCAGCAGGCAGGTGGACGCGTCGACCATCTTGTCGGGCGAAATGTATTTTGCGGTACCTTTCTTTTCGGCGTCGGCAAGGTACTGATCGCTCAGCGTGGAGCCGTATTTTGCTGTGGTGGCACCGAGGGATTCCGCTTTCAGCGACACCGAGTTGTCGCCGATTTCGTTGTTTGTTTCGCAAAGCGGCTGCACCTGGAAATCGCCGTATTTTGCATAGTTTGCAAACTTCACACCCGCTGCAATACCGTTTTTGATGATTTCAGGCACACGCTGACGCACCTTGGCGTCATAGTTGTCGAGCTTTTCGAGGAGGCCTGCATATTCTTCCTCGTAGCCGCCGAACACGCCTTCCCGCGCTTTTGCGTAGTGATCGGGTCCGACAAGCGCCCAGATGCCGGGCATCGTGCCGTAGGTTTCGCGCAGCATATAAACAATCAGTTCTTTATAAATCTTCGGTGCGAGTATTTGCAGTCCGGCAAGGCCAGCGTCAAGCAGCATGGTGTCGCCGGTGAATTCAAGTGCAGCGTCCAGCAGCTCATTGACCATCTGATCTTCGATTGTATAATCAGGCGGCAGATTCTGCTTGAAACGACGCAGCGCCGCAGCGTCAAAACGCATTTCGTTGGCAAACAGCGCATTCATCAAATCCACGCCGGACGCAGACTGCACATAGATTTCGACACAATTTACATCGCCATAGCCGTATTCAGCAAGATAGGCCATGATCACATTCACGCCTTCGCAACGACCGACAAGATTGACCTTAGCTGAACCATTGCGTTGTTTGACCTGCTGAATAAACCGATTCAGTTCTTCTGCGTTGACAAACGGATCCAGCCGCCAGTCCTGATAAAAATTGTTCGAGCGAAATTTGTAGGAACCATCACTATATTTATCGGTGCCCCAGTTCCAGAAGCTCTTGTCATTGTGGGAGCCGTCGGACGCGTCGCCGTTCTTATCGAGCGCATAACCGCCAAAAACAGGCAGCACAACTTCAAAGAACTTCGCGCGATAAGCCTCCCATGCTTCGGGTGTGTCTTCTTTCATGGCGGTGATAAAGGTCGGCATACACTGTTTGACAGCATCCGCCAAAAAGCCATCCGGCATACTGCCGCCGTCAAAAATTTTTGTGCCGTCGGGCAAATAGATGTGTTCACCCTGCCCCTGCAAATAGACGTTCGGGATGTCTGTGCCCTGCTTTTCCGCGGCAAATGCAGGAATCGCGAGCGTCAACAGCATGAGCACAGCGAGCAAAATAGATACTGTTTTCTTCATAATTATAGCATCTCCTTCGTTATATAATGCGGAAAGATTTCTCCATGTAAAAAATATAACAACAAAAAGGTGCAAAGTTGTTGCAATTGTGTGAATGATTCGTGAATCATAGAAAAGTTTTTCGCCCCATATTTGTGCAATATGGGCAAAGAAAAAACGCCGGGATCGGCGTTTTTTCCAAAAAAGATTTATGCAAAAATTTTGCTGCGGATCATGTCCGCCGCTTTGGCCGCTGCGGGCTGCGCTTCGGCTTTGATGTTCTTGACAGTGTTGACAAGAATCTTGCCCGCGCCGGCAAACGCACTTTTGAACACTTCTCTTGTTTGCGGCTCCACGGCTTTCCATGCCTTGACGGCGCCGCCGGCGGCGGAACCGATATGGGTGACAAGCCCGGTCAGCGTCACCTGTCCGGTCGCTTCGATCAGCTTGTTGGCAACCGTATCAACCACGGCGGCCTGCGCGTCTGTCACTTTGCCGATGATGCCGGCAAGCGCGACGTCGGTGATTTTGGCGAGCTTGTCCACGTCGGGACGGGTTTGCAGGGTGCCGCCCACAATCTGCCACGATTTGAGGTCGTGCTGGAACGGACCGAGCGGGACGTTGCTTTTGACCGCCGTGTAGTCATAGTCGTGCGAGAGCATCATGCCGACAAACGAGGAGTGCGGCACCAGATGGCGGTAGCGCGGGAGGATTGACGCGTATTCCGGCGTGTGGAACAGCGAGTAGTCGTAATAGCCCGGGCCGTCGTTGTTATAGACCGTGCGGATGCGGCTGCGGATGGCGTCGCTCGTTTTCAGCGCGGCATAAAGCGCGAGATGGCCGCCCTTGCTGTGGCCGCACAGAATGATATCGCGATCAAACGCCGCGGCGGCTTTTTCCAGATAGTCGAGCGCAAGCTTGTAGGACGGGATCTCTTTGCGCGCAAAAATGTCGAGATCCTCTTTCCAGCCGAGGATCGTGTCGTCCGTGCCGCGATAGACGATGACCATTGTGCCGTCTGGCAGCAAGAACGTGCCGGCACCGAACTGTACGGCAGGCTCGGCGCAAAGCGCTTCCTTGACGCCGACGATTTTCATTTCGGCAAACCGCGGCTGCACCGCCATGCGCATGATATTGTGGCTGCCGTCGGCCGGGATCATCAGGCCGAGCTTTTTGTGCTGATAGCCGCGCGAAGCGAACACGTCGTTGCACGCCATCGGGAACGGCACCGGTTCGGCGGCAAAGCTTTCGCTGACCACGCGTTCAAACGGCATATAGAAGATCTGGCAGAATAAAAGGTTGTCCGCGTCGCCGAACGGCACATCGGAAAACGAATGCATTCCGTTTGTTTCGATATATTCTTTCACTCCTGGCATAACTGGTTCCTCCGATTCCTCATGTTTTCTTTATTTTAACATACTGTTCAAAGTCTGTCAATCTTGACATTCCGATTTTTCGGCATTATAATAGCCACAAAGAAGCTTTGAAAGGACTCGATGATTATGAAACGTTTGATCGCTGTGCTGCTGAGCCTTACGCTTTTGTGCGGCACCTGCGTGAGCTCCGCTTCGGCGCTGTGGTTTTGCAAGGATCAGCCCGCAAAAGAGCCTGTTTTTGAAAAGATCGACACCGAGTACCCGTTTGTGCTTGTACGCGGGATGGACTTCGGCGGCCTTTTGTTTGCGCCGGGTACCGAGGACGCCGCGCCCGTGATGGGCGACCCGGACGTCAAGCTGATTGTGCGCAGTGTGGCAAACGCCTTGTTCAAAGGTCTGCTGGCCAACAACTGGGACCGGTTCACCGACGAAGCGCTTGCCATCGCGGACAGCATTCTGGGCAATATGGCACTGACGAGGGACGGGTTGCCGCAGTTTGACACCGGTGTGGAGCAGTATCCCGAATCGCTCGCAAACTATCCGGAGTATGTGGAAGCGCTTGGCAACGGTGTGGAGGAAGGACTGCTCAAACGCGCGGTGCAGACCTATGGCGCGGACAAGGTCTATTATTACAACTACGACTGGCGGATCGATCCGTTTGTACACGCCGAGCGGCTGCATAATCTGATTGAAACGGCAAAGAAGGATCATGGCGCCAAAAAGGTCAATCTGGTCTGCTGCTCCATGGGCGGCATCCTCACGGATTCCTATCTGTACAAATACGGCGCGAAAAGTGTGCACCGTGTGCTGTTTGTGTCGTCCACCTTCTGCGGGACCTATGTGACGAGCGATCTTTTAAACGGCCGCGTCAAAGTGTATGGCGATCAGCTCTATCAGTTCTTGACCCTTAAGCTCAATTTGAACCCGGTCACGGCGTTTTTGCTGAAGGCTGTTTACAAGATGGGACTTTTCCGCGGTGTGGAAAAGCTGGCGAACAATGTGCTGATTCCCAAGCTGAAGGACCGCGTGTTTGACACCTATATGCGCGATATGTTCGGCACGATGCCGGTGCTGTGGGCGCTGACGCAGCCGGAAGATCTCGATGCGGCGCTGAACTATATGTTCCACGGCAAAGAGGACGAATACAAAACCATCATTGGCCTTGCAAAAGAATATAAGAAAATGAATTTGCAGCGCAACGATATGCTGCGGCGTATGCAGAAGGACGGGCTGGAGATTCTTGTGGCGGCAAGCTACGGACTGCCGGTCGTGCCGTTTTATGAGCGCGGCAACGTGCAGGGCGACACGGTGCTGGAATCGCCGCTGATGCTCGGCGGCGCCACCATGTCGGTGCTCGGCGAAACGCTGCCGGCGGACTATCAGCCGCAGGACGCGCGCTTCTTCTCCCCCGACCGTGAGATCGATCTTTCCACGGCGGTCTTTCCCGAAACGACCTGGGCGCTCAAGGATGTTCCGCACGTCTTCACGTCGTTTGCAACCGAATGTCAGGAAATGCTCATGTGGATGCTCAACGAAAAGACCTGCCCGACCGTTTTCACGGATGCGCGCTATCCGCAGTTTTTACAGTCCAACGGCAATCTGGAGCTGACTCCGCTCAAATAAATGCATAAAACCGCTGCGGTTGGCAGCGGTTTTCATCTTTTTGTCACAACTATCACACAATTATCTGCTATGATGCAGAAAAGGAGTTGATTAATATGAAACGTGTTTTGGTTTTTCTGCTCTGTTTTCTGATGCTCAGCGGTCTGGCGCTGCCCGCGTTTGCCGTGTCGCTGAACGACGGCGGCGGTGCGCTCAACGCGCAGTTTTTGGACGGCGTCAACAGCAAGGGGCAAGACTACGTCTATTTTTCGCCTGTGAAGGGTGCGGCGGACGAAAACAAGTATCCGTTGTTCATCTGGCTGCACGGCGCAGGATCCGGCGGCGAAAAGCGGCAGCAGATCGCGTGGTATGACATTGTGCGGTTTGCGTCGGACGAATACCAGAGAAGATTCAGTCAGGGCGGCTGTTATGTGCTGGCGCCGCGTGACCCGGGCGTGGTTATGAGTTCGTGGGAAGCGAATGATACGTCCACACTCAAGGGCACGATCGACGATTTCATCAAAAGTCAGAACGGCCATGTCGATATGGACCGTATCTACATTTCCGGCTATTCCACCGGCGGCTCCATGGTCTGGAATATGGCGACAGCCTATCCGAATTTCTTTGCCGCCGTCATCCCCGGCTCGGCGCTGCTGCAGCCGTCAACCTCGTCGATGCAATTGCTCAAGGACGTTTCCGTGTGGATCTTCTGCTGCAACAAGGATCCTTATGTGTCGGCGCAGACCATCGCCGCAAAGCCGGTATTCAACGCACTCAAGAGCGTAACAAACCGCCCCGAGGGCGTGCGCATTTCCGAGTTTTCCCAGGCGGTTTTGCCGGATTACAGCAAGAAGCACGAAAACGGCGCCGTTGCGTGGGATTGCGAGCATTACACCTGGATGGCGATCACCAACGATATGCATATGTATGACGGCTCTGTTTATGCCTATCAGAATACGACCGACGGCACAGGCAAATCCATTTCCTTCCCGTCCGAGGGCGGCTTTATCTCCTGGTTGACGCAGCAGCACCGCACCACCGACAATTCGTCGTCCGGCGGCAAAAGCAAAAATGTGCTTTCGATCGTGTTCGGCTATATCCGTTCGTTCTTCATCCGCACGTTCAGCGTAATCCGCGGACTGTTTACATTTTCCCGATAACAGCAGATAACAAAAGAGGTGATTGCCAAGGTCACCTCTTTTTTGTATTCAGTTTTGCGTGTGCAGCACCGTTGCGCCGCGTTCGAGCGAGACAACGCCCGTGCGGCACATTTCGATGATGCCGATGGGTTTGACCACGTCGATGAACGCCTGAATTTTGAGCGGTTCGCCGGTCACCTCAATCACCATGGCGTCAACGGAATAGTCAATGATCTTGCCGCGGTAGACGTCGGCGGCGGCCATAATCTCGCTGCGCGTTTCGGGGTGGTTCGGCACTTTGACAAGCAGCAGTTCGCGCTCCACGTTCTGCTCTTTTTCGAGCAGCTTGACCTCCTTGACGTTATGCAGCTTTTTGAGCTGGTTGATGAGCTGTTCACGCGCGTAGTCGTCGCCGTTGAGGGTGATCGTCATACGGGAATAGGCCGGGTCCTCGGTTTCACCCACGGTCAGCGAGTCGATGTTGAACCCCTTGCGCATAAACAGGCCGGCCACGCGGGTCAGCACGCCGTATTTGTTTTCCACATAAACCGCAATCACACTTCTCATGAAAGTTCCTCCTGTGATAAATCTGTAATCAGTTCGTCAACCGCACCGCCCGGCAGCCGCATGGGCAGGACGGGTTCGTCGATATCAACCGGCACTTCGATCAGGGTCGGCCGGTTGGATTGCAGCGCGGTTTGCAGCGCCGCACGGAAAGAGTCGAGGTCGGTCACGCGTTGTGCGTGCGCGCCGAAGGCTTCGGCAACGCGGACGAAATCCGTCCGGCGGTTCAGCGTGGTTTCGGCATAGCGGCCGCCGAAAAAGAACCGCTGGGTCTGTCGTACAAGGCCGAGTGTGCCGTTGTTGAGCAGGATGATGACGACCGGCACGCCGTAAGTGACGGCGGTTGCAAGCTCCGTCAGATTCATGCCGAAGCTGCCGTCGCCAGTGACAAGGATTGCGCGGCAGCCGGTGCCGATGCTCGCGCCGATTGCAGCGCCGAGACCGAATCCCATGGTACCGAGGCCGCCGGAGGAGATGAATTTGCGCGGGCGGGAAAGCTCGATAGACTGCGCCGTCCACATCTGATGCTGTCCGACGTCAGTGGCGATAATGGTGTCGGCGTCTTTGGTTTCGTTCACAACGTCAATCAACGCTGCCGGGTAAAGCGACGCCGGATGCTCCGCTTTGACCTTGCGAACGGTTGCTGTCTGCTGCTCTTTGAGCGACGCGACCGTCTGCTGCCACAGCGGATGCGACTGCGGCGCCACGGCGTCCACGATTGCAAAGAGCGCTTCGGTGATGTCACCGATCATGCCGAGCCTGACTTTAACGTTTTTGTTGATCTCCGAAAGGTCGGTATCGAGCTGGAGGATCACGGCGTCTTTGCCAAAGCGGTCGGTGTTGCCGGTGGCGCGGTCGGAAAAGCGCACGCCGATGCCGAAGATCAGATCGGCCTGCTTGCACGCGAGCGTTGCCGCAAGCGCACCGTGCATGCCCTCCATGCCGAGAAAGCGCGATTCTTTTCGCGGGATGGCGGACAGACCCATCAGCGAGCAGCCGATAAACGCGTCGAGCTTTTCGGCAAGTAAAAGCACCTGTTCGCCCAATCCGCAGGCCGCGGCGCCGCCGCCGACGTACAGATAGGGGCGTTTGGCGTTTTGCAGCAGGGCGACCGCCTGCTGTATTTGATCCTCCGGTACCTTCGGCGTATCGAACGGGTCCACAACCGGTTGCGGTTCATAGCTGCACGCGGCAAGCTGGATATCTTTCGGAATGTCGATCAGCACCGGGCCGGGCCGGCCGCTTTTTGCAATTTGAAACGCCTCGCGGATAGTATCGGCCAGCTCATTCACATCCTGCACGAAATAGTTGTGCTTGGTGATTGGCAGCGTGATGCCGGTGATATTGATTTCCTGAAAGGCGTCTTTGCCGATTTGCCATGTCGGCACGTTGCCGGTGATGGCGACCATCGGTACGGAGTCTAGCATCGCGGTTGCAAGGCCGGTCACAAGATTGGTCGCGCCCGGGCCGCTGGTTGCAATTACAACGCCGGTTTTCCCCGTAGCCCGGGCATAGCCGTCTGCCGCGTGCGCGGCGCCCTGCTCGTGGGCCGTCAGAATATGGCGGATCTTATCGCCGGATTGATAGAGCGCGTCGTAGAGATCGACCACCATACCGCCCGGATAGCCGAATACGGTATCAACGCCCTGTTCAATCAGAATCTGCACTGCAAGCTGCGCGCCGTTGATGGTTCGCTTTTTTCGTTTGGCCATGGTCATCCCTTCCTGCTTTTTGAAATAAAAAAACGCTCCCGTCTCCAAAGAGACGAAAGCGAACGCTTCCGCGGTACCACTCTTTTTCATACAGCCGACGCTGTATGCCCTTTCGGCTTTTTGCCGCTGCTCTGTGACGGGAGCACCCGGTTGCAACTACCCGGCGTCAGCCGCTCCCCGCAACCGCTCCGCGGCGACCCGTGCGCACGTCCGTCATGCCTTGCACCGCCCGGCATGTCTCTGAAAGGGACGACAACGTACTCCTCCGCTTCTTCGCGTTTGATTCAAATTTTCATTATTATAGCACCGGGCGGAAGGGTTGTCAAGTTTGATCGAACGTTTTTTCTTGCAAAATCATATTGCTAAATTCTTGGAATTGTGATATATTTAAGAAAACAATGCGATTGCAGAAAAATGGAGGAATCACGATGAAACAGATAAAACGCATGCTTTGCGTGCTGCTGTGCTTGGCGCTGCTGCTTTCGTTTGCGGTGCTGCCGGTTTCCGCAGAAGGCACAACTGAAGCTTGTCCGCAAATCTATGTCCACGGGTTTATGAGTTCCACGCTGTACGAAAACAAAGACGATCCGAATTCCAAAGTGATCTGGCCGCCCGACGTCGACGCGATTTTAGCGGACGCCAAGGAGCAGATTCCCACATTGGTCGGCGCGCTGCTGGTCAACAACTGGCAGAAGTTCGGCGATATTGCGATCGATCTGGTCAAGCCCTATTTCGAGCCGACTTATCTTGCCGACGACGGCACCTGTCCCAACAATTCCGGCGTATACTTCCGCTATCCGCCGACATGGGCGATTCCGAAGAACGGCCGCGTCGATTTCGATTATGACTGGCGGCTCGATCCGATGACGGTGGCCGACGATCTGCACGCTTTTATCGAGTATGTCCGGGAAGCGACCGGCGCGGAGAAAGTCAATCTTTCCTGCCACAGTCTGGGCGGCGTGATCGTGCTGACCTATCTGTCCAAATACGGGCACGACCATGTCAAAGGCGTTTGCTTCAACACCACGGCAATCTACGGCGAAACGTATACCGGCGATCTGATGCGCGGCGATATCGTGTTTGACGCCGACGCCGTCGATTACTATCTGCGCTATGCACTGGACAACAACGAATATGAAGCGCTGCTGACCGGGCTGATTTCGATGGCAAACAAAAGCGGGCTGCTGGATCTTTTGGAACACAAGGCCAACGGGCTTGTGAAAAGCCAAAAGGAACGCGTCATCCGCGAATTGCTGCTGCCGATGTTCGGCAACTGGCTGACGATCTGGAGCATGATCCCCGACAAGGATGTGCCGGATGCGCTGAACAATGTGTTCAACGTGCTGTGCAAAGGTGAAGACCGCAGCGCGCTGCGTGCCAAAATCGACGCCTACAACACCACGGTACGCGAGAAGAAGACCGCCACGCTGCAGGCGCTCAACGAGGATTTAAACGTATACGTCATCAGCCGCTACGGTTATTCGTCCATCCCCGTGACGCCGTCGTTCAAAGTACTGTCCGACGGCACGGTCGACACGCGCTATTCCTCGTTCGGCGCGACCACAAGCGATTATGACAAGACGCTGTCCGACGCCGCGATCAAAAACGTACCGGCCGCATTCATTTCGCCCAACAAACAGGTAGACGCATCCACCTGCCTGTTCCCGCAGCAAACGTGGCTGATCCGCAATCTGAAGCACGCGACCACACCGCAGTCGGTCTGGAAACTGATCGATCTGCTGCTCGCGCAGGACACACAGGCAACGGTCGACTCCTTCCCGGAATATCCGCGGTTTTTGAACTATGACGAAACGACCGATACCCTTTCGGCAGACACCGCAGAAGCGGTCAAGAGCGAACAGCTCTCCTTCTTTGAACGGCTGCGCCTGTTTTTCCAACAGCTAAAGCAGGTGCTCGAAATGCTGTTTGCCCGCTTAAAGAAAAACTGATTGTTCCAAGCAAAAAGCCGGAACCTCTGCGGTTCCGGTTTTTTGCGGCCGTTTTTCCACCGGACAAACCCGGGCTCATTTTTAGGAAAACAGACAACGTTCCGGGATAAAGAAGTATAATAAATATATTTAGTTATATATATTATACAAAATTATAGAGTTTATACTAATATTAAAAAAACAATTGACATCTATGGTCGAAATTTGGTATTATAATGGAGTCATCATATGTCCCGCCGGGACAATATGCTGAATCAAAACGATAAGGAGATGCGTTATGGCTGACAAATTGGCTGGATTTGCACCGGAATGGACGTATGACGACTCTATTCCCGTACGCGAACCGATCATGAAGCTCGGCAGGATGATCACTGACAGAATTCCGATCGTTCTGGGGATTCAAAAAATCACGAAGCAAGACCCTGAATACTGGGCCGTTGCAACCATCTGCCCGACAGATGAAATGGCGGAGGTCGCCATGCGGATGAAAAAACGGCATCCGCGGACATTCGAAGATATGAAAGCGCTCGTCAAAAACATGAATATGACGGACGAATATCTGGAAGACCTGCTGGCGCAGATGAGCGAAAACGGTCTGATCGAATGGAACTATGAAAATGAAAAGCACGAAAAGCAGTGGGTGCTGCCCATGTTCGTGCCCGGCTCCGGCGAGTTTTCCAACATGAACAAACAACTGCTCGAAAAGCATCCGGAGCTCGGCCGCTTCTTTGAGCGCATGACCCGGTTGCCGCTTGAAAAGGTTACGCCGATGGTTCCGCCAGGAGGCGGCGGTATCGGCATGCACGTCATTCCGGTAGAAAAAGCGATCGAGATGGAGAACGAAGCGATCAACGTTGAAAAGATCTCCTATTGGCTCGACAAATACGACGGCAAATATGCGGCGTCGCCGTGTTCGTGCCGCTATTCGCGCAAGACCTATGACGAAGGCTGCGCCGACGACCCCGAAGGCTGGTGCGTCGCTATGGGCGATATGGCCGATTATGTTGTCGAAACCCAGAAGGGCGGTCACTATGTAACCAAGGAGCAGGCGCTCGAGATCTTTAAGCAGGGCGAAGAAAACGGCTTTGTGCATCAGATCACGAACATCGACGGCGAAGACAAGATCTTTGCCATCTGCAACTGCAACGTCAACGTCTGCTATGCGCTGCGTACCTCCCAGCTTTTCAACACGCCGAATATGTCCCGCTCCGCTTATGTCGCACAGGTCAAGAAGGAGAACTGTGTGGCGTGCGGCCGCTGCGTGGAGCACTGCCCCGCCGGCGCGCTCAAGCTCGGCCAAAAGCTTTGCACAAAGAACGGCGAGATCGAATATCCGAAGCAGGAGCTGCCCGACACCAACAAGTGGGGCCCCGACAAGTGGGAAGAAGATTACCGCGACAAGAACCGCATCAACACCCACGAGACCGGCACCGCGCCGTGTAAGACGGCCTGCCCGGCACACATCGCCATTCAGGGCTATCTAAAAATGGCGGCACAGGGCCGGTATGACGAAGCAATTGCGCTGATTAAAAAAGAAAACCCGTTCCCGGCGGTTTGCGGCCACGTTTGCAACAAGCGCTGCGAAGAGGCCTGCACCAGAGGTACCATCGACGAAGCGATCGCGATCGACGATGTCAAAAAGTTCCTTGCCCACCGCGATATAGACAACGCGACCCGCGTGATTCCGAAGAAGGTCATTCCGAAGATCACCGTGGACGGTGTGTTTGACCGCGAAAAGGGCTTTACCGAAAAGGTTGCCATCATCGGCGCCGGCCCGGCTGGCCTTTCCTGCGCGTTCTATCTGGCCGAAAAAGGCTATCTGAACGTCACGGTGTTTGAAAAGAACGCGGAACCGGGCGGCATGCTGCGCTACGGTATTCCGAACTATAAGTTGGAAAAAGACGTTATCAACGCCGAAATCGACATCATCCGTGAGATGGGCGTCGAGATTAAGTGCGGTGTGGAAGTCGGCAAGGATATCACGCTCGACGAGCTGCGCGCGCAGGGCTATAAGGCGTTTTATCTCGCCATCGGCGCACAGGGCGGCCGCAAAGCCGGTGTGCCGGGCGAAGACGCGGACGGCGTTTTGACCGCCGTTTCGTTCCTGCATGAAGCTGCCGAGAAGGAAGCGTATCCGATCAGCGAAAACACCGTCATCGTCGGCGGCGGCAACGTAGCCATCGACGCGGCGCGCGTGAGCGTCCATTGCGGCGCCAAGAACGTTTCGATGTTCTGCCTGGAGCAGCGCGAAGAGATGCCCGCGTCCGACGACGAAGTGGAAGAAGCGCTCGATGACGGTGTGTCCGTCAATTGCGGCTGGGGCCCGAAGGAAATTCTCAAGGACGAAAACGGCAAGGTTTGCGGCATCGTGTTTAAAAAGTGTGTTCGCGTGTTTGACGACGAACACCGCTTCTCCCCGGTTTATGACGAAAACGACACCAAGACAGTTGCATGCGGCAATGTGATCCTTTCCATCGGTCAGGCGATCGAATGGGGCGGCCTGCTTGACGGCGCTGCAGTGGAACTCAACCGTAACATGACCGCGAAGGCTGATACCTTCACCTTCCAGACCGCACAGCCCGACGTCTTTGTCGGCGGCGACGCGTTCACCGGCCCGCGCTTCGCGATTGACGCGATTGCGATGGGCAAGGAAGGCGCCATCTCGATCCATCGCTTTGTCCAGCCGCATTCGTCGCTGACAATCGGCCGCAACCCGCGCTATTATGTGGAGCTTGACAAGGACAACATCGTGGTCGAAAGCTATGACACCGCCCACCGTCAGGTACCGAAGGCCACCAGAAAAGTGGATCCGAAGGGCTTCAAGGACGATATGAAGCTGTTGAGCGAAGAGCAGGTCAAGATTGAAACCTCCCGCTGTCTCGGCTGCGGCGCCACCATTGTGGACCAAAACCGCTGCGTCGGCTGCGGCGTTTGCACCACGAAGTGCGAATTTGACGCGATCCACCTGTACCGCGAGCGTCCGGAATGCTCCACGATGTATAAGGCGGAGGATAAGCTTAAGGCGATTCTGCCCTACATGATCAAACGCGAGTTTGCGATCAAAAAAGCCAACCGCGCGAAGAAAAAGGGTCAATAAGAAATGCACGAACTCGGAGTTGTCGTTCACATCATCAAAACGATCGAGGACGTTGCAAAAGAAGAAAACTTAAGCAAGGTTTCCAAGGTTGTGCTGGAAGTCGGCGAAGTGTCCACGGTGCTGCCCGATGTGCTGCATAGCTGCTGGGACTGGAGCTGCAAACGCTCCCCTCTCATGAACGGCTGTCAGCTTGAACGGCTGACGATTCCGGCGGTCACTTATTGCGAAGACTGCGGCAAGACCTATGAAACGGTCAAATACGCCAAAATATGCCCCTATTGTCAATCTGAAAACACCTATTTGCTGGAAGGCAACGAGGTGCGGATCAAGGAGATAGAGGCGGAATAACGGTTCTAAGGCTCTTGACAAGAACCTGAAATATATATTATTTTAAGGAGGATGGGAACAATGTTATTCCACATCTACGGCGACTTATCGGTCTGGCAGCTTGTCGGCTGGTGCCTGGTATTCGCCGGTCTCGTCATCGCGAATGAAATCGCGCGCCGCACGAAAGCAGGCGGTATCTTCTGCTTTGTTATCCTGCCCATTGCACTGACGATCTACTTCATCGTGATCAATATCGGCGCAAAAACCTTTGCGGCAGATAACCCGACCATCGTTCAGATGAACGGTTGGTTCCATTACGCGAAGCTTTATGCCGCAACCATCGGCTGCGTCGGCTTCATGATCCTCAAGTATCATTGGGGTTCGCTCGGCAAGAGCACATGGTTCAAATGCTATCCGTTTATCATCGTCGGCATCAACATTCTCATTGCTGTTGCTTCCGACTTTGAATCCGCCATCAAAGGTATGGGCGTCGGCGGTATGGCCGGCGGCTGGTGGTATTCTTCCGAAGGCGTATGGCTGTACGGCGGTTGGTGGAATATCCTCAACGGCATTGCGGGTCTCATCAACATCATGTGCATGACCGGCTGGTTCGGCATCTATTCCTCCAAGCATAAGCAGCAGGATATGCTGTGGCCGGATATGACCTGGCAGTTCATCCTTGCGTATGACATTTGGAACTTTGAATATACCTACCTCAACCTTCCGCTTCATACCTGGTACTGCGGCGTTGCGCTGCTGCTTGCGCCGACGTTTGCAAACGCGTTTTGGAACAAGGGCGGCTGGATCCAGAACCGCGCCAACACCCTCGCGCTGTGGTGCATGTTCGCGCAGGTCTTCCCGAGCTTCCAGAACCATTCCAGATTCACCACCCTGCCCGTTATCTATGCTGACGCTGCGAAGTTCATGACCGACGCAACCGGCAGAATGGATCCGAACCTTGTCCTGACTTCCGCGGACGCCAACCCGACCGCACAGGGCGTCGTTGCGATCCTTGCA
Organism: Oscillospiraceae bacterium; assembly: GCA_902761265.1. GTDB lineage: Bacteria > Bacillota > Clostridia > Oscillospirales > Acutalibacteraceae > UBA6857. Next base: position 18,410 of record CACWJV010000007.1, read on the forward strand.
ATCGCTGTCAACGTGCTCGTGATTGTGAATATCATCAAGCGCTCGAAGGAGCAAAAGAAGAACCCGTACACGAACGAGATCTTCGTCGGCACGAGAGACTACAAGCTTGCGATGGAAAGAGCTGCGAAAGCTGCCAACTGATCGCAATAAAAAAGAATCCCTTTCCCCTGCTGCCGCATCTGCGGCAGCAGGTTTTCGTTTATCGGAAGATACGCGAACGGCTTTAATGGAAACAGATAGAAAAAGATCCGCTGCACCGGGCAACGGATCCTTTTTATTCTCGTGATCTTATTTGATCTTTTTGCACATCGTGAGCACGTTTTTGCCGTCCTCATAGCAGTAGCTGACCGCGTCCATGGTCTTTTTGACCAAAAAGATCCCGAGGCCGCCGATCTGCCGTTCCTGGGCGGAAAGCGTGGTATCCGGATCGGCTTTTTTCAGCGGATCGTAGGGCGTACCAGCGTCGATAAAGGTCAGCGTAACCACGCCGTCTTCTTCGCTGATATGGATTTCTGCGTCGCCGGTGCCGTCGCCGTAGGCATAGCTGGCGATGTTGACAAACACTTCCTCCACGCAAAGATCAATCTGCATTTGCGTTTTCATCGGGCAGTCGTGTGCTTCGAGGAACGCATCTACGAATTCGTTGACCGCATCGAGATTGTCATTATTTGCTTCAATTTTAAGCATTTCTTTGTCCCCGTTCGTTTCCTTTCGCTCCGGACAAAGCACGCTCAAACCGTCCATTTGCGGCGCATTTACCGCAGACCGGTTGTCCTTGTCCCAAGCTGTCTGTGAAATTTCCTCCGGTGTTTCAGCGGCGCAGGCAACTTGCGCACACAGGGTGCCGTCGGGTATGAACATGCGGTTGTCCGCGCCGTCCTGGTTTCCGGCACCGATCATTCGATCGTCAGAATCTCGGTGAAGCCCGTGACTTCAAAGATT
>CACWJV010000008.1 GCA_902761265.1 Oscillospiraceae bacterium
ACGCTCACCGCCGGGCAGATCGGACTGCAACGGGAACTGCTGCAGTTCGCCGAGCATCCGACGACCGAAGCCCCGGCGATGTTCAAAATTTTCAACTTTGCCCGCACCATCGAAACGCTCGGCACATGGAAGGCGCAGCATTGCGCGACCCCGGAAGGGTCGCTTGTGCTCGACATCGGCGGCGAAAAGCTGCGTGTCACGGTCAAAGACGGCCGATGCACCGCCGCGCCGACCGCCGCCGAAGCCGACCTGACACTTCCCAAAGAAGCCGACACACTGGCGCTCACGTCGCCGTTTGGCGTGCCGACGGCCAGCGCACTGTTCAACGCCTGGGCGCCGCTGTGTCCGTTGTCGATCCCACACGTGGACAGCGTGTGAGAAAAACCGCCCTTGGGCGGTTTTTCAGTGCGCAGTGCACAGTTCATAGTGCACAGTAGCGCCGGCCGGCACATCGGTATTCGGTGAGCTTTTTTACTTATCCTGCCAACGCTTCGAGCCACGACAGGTTCAAATAGCCGTAGTTGCTCGGGATTTGGAACGCGGAGTCGGGCACGTCGCTCGTGAGCTTGGAGATGTAGGTGGAATCCACCGTGCCGTCGTTGCTGACGGAGTCCATACGCACCAGCGTGTCGCCGTTGAAATAGTAGCGCATTTCGCCCTGCTCGTCCTTGACCGTTTCGCAGTTGAGCGTCTGGCCGCCGATCTTGACCGTGGACGTCTGAACCTTGCTGGTATCAACCGCCTTGCCGAAGCTCGACATCATGGAGCTCATGTCGAAATCGTCGCCCATCATGTCTTCGGGAAGCTTGGTGTATTTTTTGAAGTCGTCGATAATCAGATAGGTCGTTTTGTCCTTGGCCAAATAGAGCATCTTGCACTTGTAGTTCTGGATCTTGGTGTCGATCACGAAGTTGCCGTTTTTCGCGGCCGCGGTGATCGGCGAATCGCCGAGCTCAGGATCGCTTGTTTTAAACTCCATCAGATAGGTGCCGGTGTTGAACATCTCCTGATATTTTGTGATCCGGTAGGTCTTGGGTGCGGCGGTTGTGGTAATCTCCGCCTGACCCTGATAGCCCGGAATGGTGCTGGTCGGCTGGGTCGCCTGCTGGCCGTTTTGCGTGTTCTGTTTTGTGGTCTGTGTCGACTGGCTGCCGCTTGACTGCGTCGGCGACTGGGCGCTGCCCTGCCGGGTGTTTTCGCTGCTGGGCTGTGCCACATCGGTCACATCGCTGTTGGCCGGCTGCACCGGCTGGGTGTCTGCGCCGGGCACAACTTCGGCATTGCCGGTAAAGGCGTTGACGTCGGCGGATTCCGCAATATGCGCACCCTGGTAGTTGGTGGGAATGTCCGTCAGATCCACCTGATCGTTGATCTGGCCGACCTTCTGGCCGATCTCACCGTTGTCCTGGATCTCGGCGGCATAGATATTGCCCTGCGCGTCCGTCACAGCCGCATAGGTCGTGCCTTCTTCGTTGACCACCGCGAGGTACGAGCTGCCTTGCGGGTCAGTCACATACGCCTGGGTGTTGATTTCGGGCTTTTTGCTGTGGAAGAGGAAAAACCAGACCGAAACGCCGCCGATCACGATAACGGCAAGCAAACCGATCAGAATTCCCCGGATGATTTTTTTCATACGCGGATGCCTCCTGTGCGGGATTCTTTCCCAGTTTCTGTTTTTATCATACGCCGAAACTGTGCGCTTGGGTGTGCGAAAGTGTAAACCTTGTGTGAAATGATCTTAAAATTTATGCCTGCAGCAGTTTTTCCACCACCGGCTGCAGCGCGTCGGTATCAGCAAGCTCGATGGCGCCCTTGTCGGCCAGCGCCGGCGTGCGCGGGTCGATCGGCAGCGACGCGAGCACCTCCGTGCCGAGCTGCGCGGCGGCGGCCTTTGCGGTGCTTTCGCCGAAAATGTGGTGCTGTTTGCCGCAATCCGGGCAGGTGAACACGCTCATGTTTTCCACAATGCCGACCACCGGCACGTGCATCATGTTGGCCATATTGACCGCCTTTTTCACAATCAGACCGACCAGATCCTGCGGCGTGGTGACAACGATGATGCCGTCCACCTTGAGGCTTTGGAACACCGTCAGCGGCACATCGCCCGTGCCCGGCGGCATGTCGACAAACATATAGTCCACGTCGCCCCAGGCGACTTCGGTAAAGAACTGCTGGATCGCGCCGCTGATCACCGGGCCGCGCCAAACGACCGGCGCATCCTCCGTTTCGAGCAGGAGGTTGATCGACATCACGCGGATCCCCGTGCTCGTTTCCACGGGCAGCAATCCCGCCGCGTCCGCTTCGGCGCGGGTGTGGATGCCGAACATCTTGGGCACCGACGGGCCGGTGACGTCCGCGTCGAGCACAGCGGTCTGTTTGCCGCGCTGCTGCATCGCCGAAGCGAGCATGCAGGTCACGGACGATTTGCCGACGCCGCCTTTGCCGGAGACGACGGCATAGATTTTGCCGATATGGCTGAATTCGTTGGGTTTTAACGTCAGATCGCGGTCTTTGCAGTCGGAGCTGCAGGAGCCGCAATCACCATTGCAGGAAGACATGGGATTACACAACCTTTCAAGAATATGCATACTATAAGATGAATAATATAATTGTACCTTAAACGTCTGCGTTTTGCAATTCTTTTTTGCCAAAAATTCACACAAAAGGCAAAAAGATGCCGCTTTTTCCCGTTGCGGCATACGCCGACGTCATCAGTATCACCGAACGGAGGGATCTTATGCACTGCTGCAGCGTCACGCAGTTGCAAAGCAAGGAAGTCATCAGCACCCAAAACGGCTGCCGCATCGGCTTTGTGTCGGATGTGGAGATCGATCTGCACGACGGCAAACTTTGCGCCATCCTCGTGGACGTGCGCCGCAAAGGCGGACTGTTTGCCAAAGAGCCGGATCTGCGCATCCCGTGGAGCGACATCGCCGTATTGGGCGAAGACACCATCCTTGTGCGCTGCGCACCGCCCGAAAAAGAGCCGCGCGCGGAAAAAGGCGGACTGTTTTCATTCTAAGGGCAAAGGGCCAAGGGCCGAGGGCCGAGGGACGCGAAGGAAAGCGCTGTAAAAGATAACGGCGCGCCGCGCCGGAGAGCACATCAAAGATTATGAAATGAACCCTGTTGCGCGGTCGCGTCCTTTTGTTTGTCCGCAGTGCGAGGCGCGTCCCTTGTCCCTTTGCCCTTGTCCCTTTGCCCTTGGCCCTTGGCCCTTGGGTCTCGCCTGCCGGCTCGGTCGTTGCTTCTCAGCCTGCGGCTGAGAGGTCGCCACCGGCGACCCGCAACCCTCGGCCCTGAAAAAAGCCGCCCAAGGCGGCTTTTTTTATTCCGTTCTGAGCGCTTCGACCGGGTCTTTCTTTGCCGCCATCGACGACGGGATCAGACCCGCGATAAAGGTGAGGAACACGCTGATGATCACGAGGATCACCCCGCCGAGGAACGGCAGCGACGCCGCCGCGCCGGTGCTTGTCAGGAAATGGAGCACCAGATTGATCGGGATCTCCAAAAGCAGCGTCACCAGAATACCGATCAGCCCGGCGCCGAGTCCGATGGTGACCGTTTCGGCGTTGAACACGTTGGAGATGTCGCGCTTACTGGCGCCGATGGCGCGCAAAATACCGATCTCCTTCGTGCGTTCGAGCACCGAGATATATGTGATGATGCCGATCATGATGGACGACACCACCAGCGAGATGCCCACAAACGCCACGAGCACATAGGTCACGATGTTGAGGATCTTCGTCACGGAGTCCATGATCAGACCGATATAGTCCGTGCAGGTGATGCCGTATTCGGGATGGCCGTCTTCAGCAACCTGGGCGTTGTAATAGTCGATCATATCGTTGACCTTCGCCTTGGCTTCAAAGCTCTTGGGATAGATAAAAATCGACGTCGGCGAATCGGCGGTCGCATAGCCGAGCGTGGCGTAGGTGCTTTGCAGCGAGGCGGTCTTGTTGATCGTATCGAGATAGGCCTGCTTGAGCGCGAGCACCTGCTCGTCGTTGAGGAAGCCCTCCATCAGCTTTTTCTGCAAATCGGTCACGTTGCTGAAATCGAACAGCGACGACAGATCCATAATGTCGACCTGCGACAGATCCATTTCGCTCGCCATAGACAAAAACGGCTGCAGATTCAAAAGCGAATAGTCGATCTTGGTCAAGTCGATGTCCACAAGGTCGAAATCGTTGACCGTCATATTGACAAACGTTTCGCCCGTGATCACGTCTTTGCTCGTGTCCTTGAGCTGCTCTTTGACCACCTGGCTGTCGGCGGTCTTTTTCAGCGCGTAGTCCATCAGCGCCTTGGTGTAGCCGATGCTGCCGGTACCGATGGAGATCACGTTGTCCTCGCGCGGACGCAGAATACCGACGATGTTGATATCCACGCCGTTTTCCACCAGATCCTTGACATACAGCGAATTGTCGCGCATGTCGGACCAAAGGCCCGTCTTGCTGTCTTTGCGCATATACTCGCAGTTGAGAACGAGCTTGAACTTCATACCGAGAATCTCGTCATAGGTGAACGACAGATCCGACGCGCTTTCGATCTCTTCGCCGGTTTCAAACGACTGCATAATGTTTGCCATAAACTGGCTTTGATCCTTGAGGCCGAGACCGTAGACGACCATTTCGTTGATCTCGTTGAGCGAATCGACCACAAGCACCACTTCGTTATACTTTTCGGGCAGCTTGCCGTACAACACGTCGTACTGGCCGCTTATCACGTCGTTGTCGCCGATCAGCTCGGTCCAGATGCTTGTCAGTCCCGCGCTCGTCATATCGGTGATGGAGCTGGTCATAGAGCTGGTCAGACCCATGCCGCCCATGTCAAACTGATCCATCAGCGTATTGGGGTTGACCTGGATGATCCCGTCCTTTGTGTCGGCTTTATAGATATTGAGCGGCGTGGAGTATTTATACTGCACGTCGTTGCAAAGCTCCATAAACGCGTCCTTGTTGTCCTCCACATAGGTGCGGAAGGCGCCAAGGTTGTTGGAGCTGGTCTGGGTGACAAAGGTGTTGACCATCGTTTCGAACATCTTGTTGACATAGATCTTGTCCATATCGTGGTTCGCCTTGCCCGGCGCGCCGATACCCGTCATATCGCTCATCAGGGAGTTGAAATCCATCGTCTGTTTGTCGACCGTCATCGGGAACGCAAGCAGCGTGTCGTTTTGCACCTTGTCGATATAGACCTGAATCCCGTTAGACAGCGCCAGCACCAGCGCGATGCCGATGATGCCGATGGAGCCGGCAAAGGCCGTCAAAAATGTGCGGCCCTTTTTGGTGGTCAGATTGCGCAGCGAAAGCGAAAACGCCGTTTTCATCGACATGGACGGCTTTTTGCCCTTGGCTTTTTCCTCCTCGGCCTTTTTCTTTTCGGCGGCGAAGTCCGCGTCCTGCGGCTCAAAGGGGTTGGAATCGTTGACGATTTCGCCGTCGAGACAACCGACAATGCGGTTGGCATACTGATACGCCAGCTCCGGGTTGTGGGTGACCATGATAATGAGCTTGTCGCTGGAAATCTCCTTGAGCAGCTCCATAATCTGCACGCTGGTTTCACTGTCCAGCGCGCCGGTCGGCTCGTCCGCGAGGATGATATCGGGGTTGTTGATCAGCGCACGGGCAATCGCCACACGCTGCATCTGGCCGCCGGACATCTGGGTCGGGCGCTTGTTGGCCTGCTCCTCGAGTCCAACCCGCCGCAGCGCTTCCAGCGCGCGGTCGCGGCGTTCTTTTTTGGAAACGCCCGACAACGTGAGCGCCAGCTCCACGTTGGAGAGCACGGTCTGGTGCGGGATCAGGTTATAGTTTTGGAACACAAAGCCGATCGAGTGGTTGCGGTAGGTGTCCCAATCGTCGTCGGTAAAGGTCTTGGTCGATTTGCCGTTGATGATCAAATCGCCGCTTGTGTAGCGGTCCAGACCGCCGATGATGTTGAGCATCGTCGTTTTGCCGCAGCCCGACGGGCCGAGGATGGCGACGAATTCGTTTTCTCTGAAGCTGATATCCATGTGCTTCATGGCGCGCACCGTGGTGTCACCGGTCACATAGTCTTTGACAATATCTTTTAAAATGAGCATGGTTACACCTCCGGGTTTCCGTCTGCGGGAGATTGCGTTTTTTGCGCTTTACGCTGTTTGAGGAACTGTGCGATCTGTCTGCGGCGCAAAACCGCGAGCACACACGCCGCCAAAAGCAGCACGCCGCCGACGCTCAGCAGCACGTTGCGCACAACGTGGGATTTTTCAGGCTCATAGATCACATGCGGCTCATAGCCGTCGTCTTCGGGCAGATCCTTCGTGGCGCGTTCGCGGAAGAACAACTGATAGAGCCATTCGATCGTTTCGTCCGTCGTCATTTCGGCAAACCGGTCGCCGATCCCGGCGGAAAACTGCTGGAACGTGGCCGGCATTTCGTCGTTGGAAAGCATATCGGACAGCAGCCCGCTGTTGCTCTCGTCGCGCATGAAGTCGACCGCGAAGCGCAAAAGCGTGATGAGCACGGCCGTCTTGTCGGCCTCGACGACGTCGATGCGCACGCTCTTGCCGGCGGTGACGCGTTTGCTGTCCATCCGCTCGAGCGTACCCATCCCGGCGAACTGTTTGAGATCGAGACTCGACAAATCGAGCTGCAGCCCGCTTGTGCCGAGCGAACCGGAGAACGCGGACAGATCGATCTGATCAAGCTTTGTCAGATCCACGCCGAGTTTTTCAAGATCATAGCCGTATTGATGCAGCGTTTCGGTCAGCGGATAGAGCAGGTTTTGCACGCTTTGGATCAAAACGCCGTTTTGGATACAGTAGGCAAGGTTCGGCAAAATGCTGCACAGCGTATAGACCGGCCGGGCGATCAGACGGTCAACGAGCGACAGGATCGGGGTTAAAAGATCGCCGATAATCGCGTCGGTGCCCTTGCCTTTGCAATAGTCCACATAGGTCTTGATGCTGTCTTCCGGACACGAGAGCGCTTCGAGCAACGGGATCACGCCGGTGTTATAGCCGTTGGAGCCGGGCAAATGCAGCGCACCGAACAGTGTGATGGAATCGTTGGCCAAAAGCCCCTGCAGCAGCGGACGCATCGGGTGCAGCACGGCGGTCAGCGCACGTTGAAACGACGCGCGGTCGCCCTTTGTCACACCCCAGCCGATCGTTGAGGGCAGGTCGTCCCAGCTTTCATAGCGCGCAAGCGCACGGCCGACGGCGCTGTAGCCAGACGGCAGCATCGACCCGAGCGCAGCCGGAGACGCCGGCAGCCCGATCAGCCCCGCGGCCATGCCCATCTCCCCGCCGCCAAGGGCGCCGTAGAGCATTTTTGCAAGATTCGTCACGGTTTCGGAGGCGTAGATCGCGCGGCCGAGCGTCGCTTGCAGATCGCCTGTGCCGCCGAAATCCGCCGTAAATTCGCCAATCGTTTCGTCGATCCCCTTGAGCACGCGCTTCATTTGCTTTTTGCCGAGCTTTTTGGTGTATTCCACCGAAACGGGCGTAAAGCCGTAGCGGCTCCACTGATACAACAGCGGCATCGTCTCGTCGCTCGTCATCAGATGCAGCACAATAAAGGTCAGCTCGCCCGCGCTGCGCGAAAGCAGCGGATCGGTCAGCGCCGCGGCGTCGCCGCCGTTTTGCGCCAGCAGTTCGTTGAGCTTGCCGCGGTTGAGCTTGAGTGTGTCAAAAAACCAGCGCAGCACCTCCACCAGACATTCGCCCGGGTTGCCCTTTGCTGCCGCAAGGATGTTCAAATGGATATCCGACAGCGCGATGCCCGACTGCGCCATCATTTCGTTGAGCGAGCCGGTGATGTTGTCGGCAAAGCTTTTGGTGATGCTCGCCGGGTCTTGCAAAAACAGCACCATGCGCAAAAGCTGGCTGCCGGAAACAAGCTGGAGATACGGGCCGATGCGGATCGACAGCGGGCTGAGGATCACGTCCACGGCCTGCTCCAGACCGCCGTCGCGGATAAAGAAGGCAAGATCGGGCAGCGTGGCGGTCAGCTTTGTCATCGGCGCAGCCGCCAGCGCGTCCACAAGCGAAGTGACGGACAGCACAATCTGATAGAGCATCTGCGTGCGGTTGGCGTCCGCCTTTTGGCGAAACGACGCGTCCGACGGGATGCTTTCGCACCCGAGGGCGCGCAAAATCGGCATCACGCCGTCGCGGTAGCCGTTGTCGCCGCGCAAGGTCAAAAGCCCCGCCTGATAGGTGCCCGCACACAAAAGCGTATATAATAGATCGTTGAGCGGAATCGCCATCGCGCTGACCGCGGCGGCAAAGCCGGATTTGCTCGAAACATTCCACGACGCGCCCGAAAGGTCGACCGACTGCCAATCGGCAGCCGCGGCCACGCGCCGCTGCACGGACGGGTAGTGCGTCAGACCCGCGGCGACCGCAGCGGGCGAAGTGTCCAGATTCATCGCGGACAACACGCCGCCCTGCCCTTCGATATTGGTATACAGCCCGGTGAGAATCCCGGACAGCGTCTCGTCGCTGTACAGCATACTGTAGATCGCGCCGGACAGCGATTTGCCCGTCAGCGACAGCGCCGCGTTTTTTAAAAGCGTATCGCTGCGCGGCACGCCCTGCGACGCCATCTGGGCCGTGACGCCTTCGGGGTATGCGGCGGCAGCCGCCGGCGTACAAAGCGGCAGCAAAAACAAAACGAGTGCCAGCGCAAGGCTGCAGATGGTTTTTCTCTTGCGTTTCAGAATCATCACGCCCTTCTTGCAATGGTAGAGTCAGAATCAGTCGGCGGCCGGCTCGTCCACCATCTCTTCGATGGACAGGATTTTGTTGACAATCCGCAGGAATTCCAGCGTATCGCTCTCTCCGAGGTTTTCAAACAACTGCGACGCGTGGGCCGTTGCCTGCGATTGCACCGTGCGCACCACATCGGCGCCGTCTTCCGTCAGCCGCACCGTGACGCGGCGTTTGTCAGTCGGGTCGTCTTCGCGCACGATGAGCGCCTTGCTTTCGAGCGAAGACAGCATTTTTGTGATCCGCGCCGCCGAAACATGCAGCATCGGCGCCAGCTTGCCCTGCGCACACGAACCGACTTCATACAGATAGGACAGCAAAAACCGTTCGCCGCGCATATTCTGCTGCATATCCCAAAACAGCCTGGAGCGGCTGATGCCGCCGAAGATGGCGGACAGCGCATCGATCAATTGATTTGTTTCCATATTTTTCCCTCTCGTTTTGAAACACCGTTAAATTTTAACGCTGTTAAATTTTAACCCTGTTAACGATTTCTTACTATAACATGATCGGCACGCCTTGTCAAGCATTTCCCGCAAAAGTTCATATTTTATAAAAAAAGAAGCTGCCGTTTGTGAAAATCGACAGCTTTCTTGTGCGGTTTGCATGAAACTTATTTCAGTCGTTTGTCGCTTCTGACGGCGATCTTTGTGCCGACGGACTGGAAGATCTGCACCAGCACAATCAGCAGCACAACGGCGATCAGCATAATCAGGAACTTGTAGCGGTAATAGCCGTAGTTAATGGCAATCTTGCCGAGCCCGCCGCCGCCGATGATGCCGCTCATGGCGGAATAGCCGAGGATCGTGGTGATGGCGATCGTCGCGTTGGAAATGAGCGACGGCACGCTTTCCGGAATCATCACCTTGCAGATGATCTGCATCGGCGTGGCGCCCATGCTTTGGGCGGCTTCGATGATGTTGGGGTTCACTTCGCGCAAACTGCCCTCCACCAGCCGCGCCACAAACGGAAACGCCGCGATCACCAGCGGTACGATAGACGCCACGGTGCCGACCGTGGTGCCGACGATCAGCCGCGTCAGCGGGAAGACCATGATCATGAGAATCAAAAACGGCACCGACCTGAGCAGGTTGATGACCACGTTGAGCACATGCATCAGCCCTTTCGGCAGCGGCAGCACGCCGTTTTTTTCGCCGACCACAAGCAGCACGCCCAGCGGCAGCCCGAGCACGATGGCAAACGCCGTAGACAAAACCGTTACATAGACCGTTTCCCAGATTGCCAGCGGGATCTGGGTTTTGATCACCTGCAGCGCCTCCTGCAGCGCTTCGGGGGTAAAGAGTTTTTCAAACATTTTGCGGCACCTCCTCCACCGTGATACCGTCGACGCTGTGTAAAAAGTCGAGCGCCTGCTGTTTTTGCTGCATCGGCACACCGATCAGCATTTCGCCGAACGCCTGCTGATGAAACGCATGGGTCGACGCGCCGAGGATTGTTGCAAGAATCCCGTGCTGCGCCGCCATTGTGGCAATCAGCGGCTGATCCGCCGTTTGGGAACCGTTAAAGAGAATGCGCAGCCGCGCTTCGTTTTGCTGCGGCGGCAGCACCGTCTCTTCGCCGTTCGGGAACACAAGCTTTTTCGCCGCGTCGGACTGCGGATTCGAGAACACCGCCGCCACGTCGCCCTGCTCCACCACGTGTCCCTCGTCCAGAATCGCCACGCGGTTGCAGATCTCCTCGACCACGCTCATCTGATGCGTGATGACGACCACGGTGATGCCGAGCTTTTTGTTGATGTCGCGGATCAGCTCGAGGATGGCGTGGGTCGTGTTGGGATCGAGTGCGCTTGTCGCTTCGTCGCAAAGCAAAACCTGCGGATTCGTTGCCAGCGCGCGGGCGATCGCCACACGCTGCTGCTGACCGCCGGAAAGCTGGGCCGGATAGGCCAGCGCTTTGTCGGGCAGACCGACCAGTTCGAGCAATGCCTTCGCCTTTTTCTTCGCTTCCTTCTGGCCCATGCCCTCCAGCTCCATCGGGAAGCAGACGTTTTTCAGACAGTTTCTCTGCATAAGCAGGTTGAACTGCTGAAAGATCATCGTGATGGAGCGCCGCTTTTGCCGCAGCTCGGCGGGAGACAGCGCCGTCATATCGTCGTCGCCGACAATCACTTTGCCGCTCGTGGGGCGCTCGAGCATATTGATGCAGCGCACGAGCGTGCTTTTGCCCGCGCCGGACATCCCGATGATGCCGAAGATATCGCCGTCCTCGATGGTCAAATTGATGTCCTGCAACGCGTCGATGGTACCGTCGGCGGTCTGAAAGGTTTTGCAAAGATGCTGTAGTTGGATCATTTCCGTCTCTCCTTCGGTCGTTGCCGAAATGATATAGGTCTATTATAGTCGAAAGCACCTGCGCATGCAAGAGCTGCGGCAAAAAAACCGAACCGTTTCGGCAACGAAAACGGTTCGGTACTTCTTTTCGGGAAACGGCAAACGTTCAGCCGCGGTCAAACAGCAAATTGTCAAGTGTATCGGCGCACAACAAAAACTGTGCACGATGCACTGTAAACGAAAAACAGCCGCCCGCGGGCGGCTGTTCTGTCGACTGTTTATTGAACCGTCAGTGCGTCAAGGTTGGTTTGCTGACCGCCATACAGGCCCATCGGCTCCACATGGATATCGGCCGCGTTCACAAGGTCGGTGCCCTGCTCTTTGTTGAAGTCGTCAAGATACGGGAAGTGCTGGAAGTAGTTGGCGTCCATTTCGCCGCTGTCGACCACCTTGTTCGGCTGGACATAGTCGGTGAATTCCACGATCTTGAGCGTGATACCGAGGTCGGCAAGGATCGTTTTGGCAACTTCCAAAATCTCTGCGTGCGGCGCGGGAGACGCGGCCACGGAGATCTCGGTGCCCTTGAGCGCGTCGTAATCGACGCTCGGATCCACACCGTCGCCCGGATTTTCTACCACAGAGATCACAGCGCCGTCATAGTTCGCGGCGATGTAATCGGCGACCGCCTGGCTCTTGAGCGCAGCAACCAGCGCTTTGATGGAATCCTTGGTCTCGTCGCCGTTCTTGACGGCGATGATGTTCGAATACGCGCTGTACGCGCCTTCAATCAAAAGGCTTTCCTCCGCCGGCTTCATACCCGCGGCAATGGCGTAGTTCGAGTTGATCACCGCGTAATCCACGTCGGGCAGGATGGACGGAATCTGGGCCGCTTCCACTTCCTTAAAGGTGATGTTCAACGGGTTTTCCACGATATCGTTGATCGTGGCGGTGATGCCGGCGCCGTCTTTGAGCTTGATGATGCCGTTTTCCTGCAAAAGAATCAGCGCACGCGCTTCGTTGGTCGTGTCGTTCGGCACGGCAATGGTGAGTGTGTCTTTGCCGCCGCAGGCTGCAAGCGCAAACACGCTGACGGTCAAAACGGCGAGTGCCAAAAGGATGGACAATGCTCTTTTCATGGTAAGTACCCCTTTCGTTTTTCCTGATTGCCTATCAGTTTAATCGGATTATATACTTTCCACCACCTGTTTGTCAAGTGGAACATCCGCTTTTTTGCGCCTGGCGGCAAAAAATGTTTGCAGCAGCGCTTCGCATTTCGCCGCGCACAACCCGCCGATCACCTGCGGCGCGGGCGCAAGCGCACCGGACAAGAGCTGCGCTTTGCTGACAACGGCGCCGGCCGCTGCGTCGTAGGCGCCGAACACCACACGGCTCAGCCGCGCGTGCAGGATTGCGCCACAGCACATGGCGCACGGCTCGAGCGTCACATACAGTTCGCATCCGTGCAGCCGCCAGTCGCCGATCGTTTTTGCCGCGTCGCGGATCGCCTCGAGTTCCGCGTGGGATGACACGTCGTTTTTCGCTTCCCGGCCGTTGCGTCCGCGGCCGATGATCCGTCCGTCTTTGACAACCACCGCGCCGACCGGCACTTCATTTTCGGCTGCCGCCTGCGCGGCCAGCAGCAGCGCTTCCTCCATATATTCCGTCATCCCGTCACCCCGCAGGGCCGACGTAGCGCATGGTGAACCAGATCATCAGACCCAGCGCCACAAGCATCGGCGGGTTACAGAAAAACCAAAACGTCTTGCGCCAGAAGCCGGGCGTTGTGCGCGAGAGCGCCGGTCTTTTTCGTTTGCGAAACAGCAGCACGCAAAGGCAGATCGCCCCGGCCGCCATCAGCGCGTCGATCAGCACGGTATAGGCCAGATTGACCGCCGTTTCGTCGTACCGTTCGAGCAGATAGGAAAATACAAGCGAGATGGTGTTGTTGAGCGCGTGGACGGCAACGGCGGTCCACAGCGACCCGGTACGGATACACAGATAGCCCAGCGCAAAGCCGACGATCAGCGCAAACGGCGCCTGGATCAGATTGCAGTGCATCAGCGCAAACACGACCGACGCCATCGCCACGGCAAAGAAATCGCCGTAGCGGCGCAAATGCCCCATGACCACGCCGCGGAAACAGATCTCCTCCGTCAGCGCAGCCACGACCACCACGCGGAAAAACGACGCTGTAATGCCGAGCACGCCGGACGGCATCGGCAGTTCGGGCGACGACAGCTCCACGCCGAGGTCCATGATAAACTGTGTGAGATAGCCGGTCACAAGGTTTGCCAGCACGCAAAAACCGATGCCGGCAAAGACGGCCGGCACAACCTCGCCCTTCGGCTTCGGCGCCTCCAGCTCCAGCACATCGCGGTTACCGGAGATGTGGCTCATCGGCACGCTCAAAAGCACAAACGGCAGCAGCAGGCACAGCAGCACCAGCAAAATATCCACGCCGGCCTGCAGCAGCGCGTTGGAGCTGTATGCCTCATACAGGCCGAGCAGACTAAGCCCGCCAACCATAAGATTTTGCAAAAAGATATACAATAAAACAGCGCCGCCGGACAGCGAGCCGAGCAGCCAGATCTGTTTTCGTTCGAATTTTTGCACCGGAAAACCGGCGCCGTAGGGTGCCGCAGGTTCCATCATCGTCACCTCATGTATAGATTTTGCCCACAAGGGCGTTGACCAGCCGGACGGGCAGCAGCTTTTGCAGCACGGCAAACACGCGGTATTGCGCGCCGCAGGTGGACAGCGGCTTCGGGTGTTTCGCCGTTGCCAACCGCAGCACGGCTTTTGCCAGCGTCTGCGGCGTCATGCCGTTTTGTTCGTCGTGCTCCATCGTGGCCACGCTTTTTTGCACGACGGTTTTATAGAGGTCGGACGCGCCGCTTTTTTCGCGCGAGTCGGTAAACCCGGTTTTGACGTCGCCCGGCATGAGGGCGCATACGGTAATACCGAACGGCCGCACCTCGTTTTGCAGCGCCAGCGTCAGCGCGTTGATTGCGCTTTTGGACGCGGAATAAAAGCTTTGAAACGGAATAGAGAGCACCGCCGCCATAGAGCTGATATTGATAATCCGTCCGCCGCCGGTTTGCCGCAAATAGGGAATGGCCGCCCGGGCGCACAAAAAGCAGCCGAAAAAGTTGACGTCAAACTGCTTTTTTGCTGCTTCTAAAGTCGTGTCCTCTACGGCGCCGGAGATGCCGAAGCCGGCGTTGTTGACCAAAAGATCAAGCCGCCCCTCGCGGTCGAACACGGTTTGAAACGCTTGCCGGACGTCCGTCTCCTTTGTCACGTCGCACTTGAGATGACACAGTTCTTCGCTGTCTTCGCCGCCGCTGCGGCAAAGGTCATAGACCCGGTAGCCGTTTTCGCTCAAAAGCGCGGCAGTCGCCCGGCCGATGCCGCCGGACGCGCCGGTCACGATTGCGATTTTCATAACCACGCCGCCTTTATTCTTCTTTCGTTTTGTCGCCGGCCGTCCGCTGCGCGGTGCGCTGGTTGGCGCTGACGCCTTCGGTGCTCGACGGCACAAACATGATCTTGAACGTCATGAGCATCAGCCGGATATCCTCCATGATCGACTGATTCGCCACATAGATCAGATCCATCTGAACCTTGTCATACGGCGTGGTGTTATACTTGCCGTAGACCTGCGCATAACCGGTCAGTCCCGCCTTCACCTGCAGCCGCAGCGCAAATTCGGGCATTTCGTCCTCGTATTCCTTCGCAATCTCGGGGCGCTCCGGCCGCGGACCGACCATAGACATCTGCCCCAAAAAGATGTTGAAAATCTGCGGCAGCTCGTCGATCCGGCATTTGCGGATGAACGCGCCCACACGGGTGATGCGGTCGTCGTGATCCTCTGCCAGCCGCGCCACACCGTCTTTTTCGGCGTCGCAGCGCATGGAGCGGAACTTGATGATTTGAAACGTCTTCCCGTTGAGCGTCAACCGCTCCTGTTTGTAAAATACCGGGCCGTGGTCGTCGAGCTTGATGGCGATCGCCGTCAACAGCATCACGGGCGACGCGATCACGATGGCGATGGCGGACAGCACAATATCCATCGCGCGCTTGGTCACTTTGTAGATCAAGCTTGAATTGGTGCGCTTGCAGCGGTAGACCGGCACGTCCATAAGCTGGATCGTCTTGCCGCCGCGGATGATTGTGTCGGAGATCTTCGGTTTGATATATGCCACCTTGGAGTTGGCGATGCAAAATTTGACCACCTCGTTGCGGTAGTCCGCCGGCACGCCGCAAAGAAACACGGCGTCCAGCTTTTTGAGATAGGAGAACAGCTCCTCGAGGCTGGTCTTTTCGGAATTGACCGTGCGTACCACGCGAAACCGCTTGTCCATACTGCGGATGCCCTTGAGCGACAAATAGGCGTCCACGTTGTTGAACACCACAATCGTCTTTTTCGGCGCGTGAAGTTTGAAATAGATTGCGTCGATCACAACCACCCACCCGGCGGCAAACAGCGAATACATCAGGAACATCAGCAAAAACGGCCAGATGCTCACAAGCTTATAGCTCAACAGCGAAAAGATAATATAGCTGACGCCCTGCAAAAACGCGATGGCAATCACCTGGGAAAAGATCAGATCGATCACCGTGGCCGTGCCGACCAGAAAGCCGCCATAGACCTTGACAAACGCGCCGTAGATCAAAATAAACAGCACAAACAGGAAATAGTTGCCCAACCGGTAAAACGGCGTGGGTGCGCTCTGGTTGAACCGGACGGTCCACAAAAAGTACATGCCCGCCGCAAACAGCAGGGTGATAAAACCTTTGAACAGATACAGGATCGTCTGTTCCTTCACATAATTTTTTCCCATATTCTCTCATCCTCAATTTTTTACGGCAGCGCCGCGTTGATTTGGTGGAAACCGTGCGTCAGCGCTGCATCAGCGTGGTCGCCTCCATCACGTCCTGCTTCCATTTGAGCACCGCTTTTTCGTCATAGGTTTCGGGAATGCTCTGGTAAACCTTTTTCACATTGTCGCCCTTGCTGAGCGCGCCGGCGGTGCGCAGCAGCACCGGCAGATTGCTGATCCCGCGCGTGGCGCGGGCAACCATATCGCTGAACGACATGCCGCCCTCGGTCTTGCCCTTGCCGAAGGACATATCGCTTTCGGTGATGATGCCCTTGTCAAACAGGAAGTTGACGCCCTCGACCTCGGTGCAAAGCATGATGTTTTTGAGAATATCAATCGCCGCGAAGCTTTGGCCGAAGTGCAAAATATATTTGCGGTTGTAGTTCCAAAGCGTTTCCCGGGAATACACTTCGTCCTTGTCTTCCATCACGGTTTCCGCCAGCAGCATCCCCGCGCGCATCGACGCGCAGATGCCGGAGCCGGTCATCGGCACGGTCATATAGGCCGCGTCGCCCACAGCGGCATAGCCGTCGCACACCATCACCGACAGCGGCCGGCGCACCGGGATCTGTTCCTGGCTGCCGCCGCGCAACAGCGTTTCGCCGATCTGCGGGCTGAACGCACGCATCTCATCGAGCGTCTTTTGCAGCTTTGTTTTGCTCATCGGCGCCATCCGGCCGATCAAAACGTCCACATAGTCGTCCTTTGTCACAACCCACGAAATGCCGCGCTCGCCCTGATGCATCAGAAAAATCTCATACGCGACGTCCGGGTCGTGGCCGGGCACCTTGTCGAAATAGCCGCGGAACGCGTAAAAGCATTCGCCGTAGCCGTAGTCGCGGTCAACGTTGCAGCACACCGGCAGCCGCGAGCGCAAAGGGGTGTTGATACCGGCGGCGTCGATCACCAGATCGGCGTCCACCACCCCGTCGGACGTGCGGATGCCCACAACGCGCAAACCGTCCATCACAGGCGAAAGGATCTCGGTGGAATAGATGATCCGCACGCCGCTTTTTTCGGCGTTGTCGATCAGCACGTCGTAGATCTCCCTGCGCTCAAACACGGCGGAGCCTTTGCCGTTGGCCGGCACCACCAGCGGCGCTTTGAGGTTCGGGTTATAGTATTTCATGTCGCCGTTGAAGCTGTAGTGTTCTTTTTTCGGCGGCTCCAGCCCGCATTCCGCAAACACGCGCATGTCGATCGCGTCTTCCCAATCGTAGCCGAGTTCACTGCGGATCTTGCGCTCATAGACCGTCACGTCATAGCCCGCCTGTGCCAAAACCGCGCCGGCAACCAGACCGCCGTGACCGGCGCCCGCAATG
Source organism: Oscillospiraceae bacterium (assembly GCA_902761265.1). Classification (GTDB taxonomy): domain Bacteria; phylum Bacillota; class Clostridia; order Oscillospirales; family Acutalibacteraceae; genus UBA6857. The sequence continues at coordinate 17,255 of CACWJV010000008.1, forward strand.
ACTATTTTTTTGCCCATAGTGATTCTCCTTTATGTAAACGCTGTTTTCTTCGTGGGCGGCAGATCGGACTGCCGCATAATTTCAGTGTTATATTTTACCATATTTTTTTTAATATGTAAAGAGAAAAACAGCAGTTCGCACGTCGTCTTCCGCGGCGGATGTCTTCGGAAAAACTTTACCGTTTGTTCACCGCCGCGCAAACCGGGTGCAATCATCCGATTATATGATAAAGCGACACTAGGGTTTTTGCAAAACCGCAGCAGGCGGCACGCAAAAACGAAAGGGGTTGTGCTTTGTGCGAAGAAGCGCCTTTTACCTTCTGCTTGCCGGCTGTGCACTGGATCTTCTGCTGCCGGCTTTGCTGGTTTTGCTGGTGCTGCGGACCGGCCTTTCCGAGGGAGCGGCATCCGGCTGCTTTTTGGTCGTGTCGCTCGTCTTCCTTGCTGCCACGCTCGTTCTGCGCGAAGCGAGACCCCTCAGCCGCCCGGTGCGGCGGCTGCTGCTCGGCGTCAACCTGTTCAACGGCGTGCTTTCGTTGGGCATCCTTGCGGTGCTCGTGCTGCTGATCGTCGGCGTTGCCGGCATATAGGTTTTGTTCCTTCTTCGTTTCCCTTTCCCATACAGACAGCCCCGCCGGGTCAACGGCGGGGCTGCTGCTTTTTGATTCGTTTTTATATACGGTGCGACGATTCTGTTTCGAAATCCGGCGCCTTAATTCCTTCCCACCGAGCCGAACACAAAGGTATACGGGTCGGGCTTGCCGAGCGTTTTGCTGTCGGTTTCATCAATCAGGAAGATAGCTTTCAAAAAGGTCTGGATCTGCTCATACATCAGATCGATGCTGAATTTATGCATCTGGTGGTCGTCCGCCATCGCCGTCAGATAATCCGGCGCCGTTACCAGCGCGATCTGCGGGATGCCGACGTTCATCAGCGGCTGCCCTTCACCGAAATGCAAAATGTTGTGTCCGCGCAGCGTCACCGTGCGCACCAGCGTGCGGCCTTCGATCGCCTTGTAATAGATTGCGTCCATCACCTTGTTGCCGGTATAGACAATCTCGATATCGATGGGATTCGTCTCTTTGTAGACGCCGTCCACGTCCTTCCATTCCCGGGCGCCCAGATGCTCCACCGCCACGCCGGCAACCGCCTTGATATGGCCGCCCTTGCCGTCCCAAAGGTCGCGGTGGTTTTTGAGCCATTTGCTCGTGGCCTGGATATCGTTTTGCTTAAACGCCGGCAGCCGGAAGTGGCCGGTGACAAAGACGAAGATCACGCTGCGTTCGAGCTCCACGTCTTTCAGGTAATCCATCATGGCCAGCATGGCGACCGGCCCGTTTTCCTCCACACAGTTGACGCCGTCGGTGTGGGTGTTGACAAGGATCGCCTCGGTCGGGTTTTTGCCGCGCTTGATGCAATAGAACGATTCGCTCGAGGCGTTCTTTTCGCGCTTTGCCTCCAGCACGAGCGTCACCTTGTCTTTGTTGCGGGCGGCTTCCTTGAGCTTTTCGCCCTCCTCTTCGCAAACCCACAGCGCCGGGATGCCCTGATACGGCTGAATAAACGGCAGATACTGCCCCTTCACCATCTCGCGGCTCATGCCCTTCCAGATACAGATCACCGCTTTGACGCCTGCGGCCTTTGCCACCTGCAAAAACGGAATATTGACAAACGACGTTGCCACCGGACCTTTGTAAAACGCCGGAATATTCGTGCCGCCCGGGTAGGCGTTTCGCTGGTTAAAGGCGATACCGCTCGGAATTTTGCCGAGGTCGCTGACTGTGACGAGGGCGATCTTGTTTCTGGCGTGGAGATAATTGACGTGCTTGCCGATCACCTCCACCACTTCGCCCGTAACGCCTAAGGGGCCGGTCTCGCCGGAATAGGGCCACGCGCTCGACACCTCCACCGGCTCGTCGCCTTTGATACGGTGAATCGTGATGCTGCTTTTTTGCTCCTCCCAACGGTCAAAGGAATACAGATCGCTGAAGGTCTGATAGCCCATGCGCTGCGCTTCTTCTTTGAGCCAGGCAATAAAATCGTTTTGCCCTTTTGCGCCCGTCAGCCGGGTGCCGAAGCCGTTCATGCGGTGCATATCTTCGAGCACCGC
>CACWJV010000009.1 GCA_902761265.1 Oscillospiraceae bacterium
CCGCGGCATCTGCAGCGAAAGCGAGTGGCGTATGATTGAACGTGACTTGCGGCTCGCGAAAGAAACCGGCTGCGCCTATCACGTCTGTCACATCTCAACCAAAGAGAGCGTCGATCTGATTCGCAAAGCGAAACGCGACGGCGTGGACGTCACCTGCGAAACCGGCCCGCATTATCTCGTTTTGACCGACGCCGATTTACAGGAGGACGGGCGGTTCAAGATGAATCCGCCGCTGCGGTCTTCCGCCGACCGAGACGCGCTGCTGGAAGGTCTGCTGGACGGCACGATCGACATAATAGCCACCGACCACGCGCCCCACTCTGCCGAGGAAAAAGCGAAGGACCTTGCCGGCTCCGCGTTTGGAATCGTCGGGCTGGAAACGGCGTTCCCGGTGCTTTATACCAAACTGGTAAAGCCCGGAATCGTGCCGCTGGATACCGTCCTTCGTGCGCTGACCGTGGCGCCGCGGCAGCGGTTTTCGATCCCGATGGACAACAGCGTGAGCGTGTGGAACCTTGACGAAACCTTCGTTGTAGATCCGGCACGTTTTCAATCCAAAGGCCGAGCAACACCGTTTGCCGGTGAAACGCTGCAGGGTGTGTGTCATCTGACCGTCTGCGGCGGCAAAATCGTGTATCAAAAGTAAAGATAGATTTCCGGGAGGTCTTTTTATGGCAAAAAGAACAGATATCAAAAAAGTGCTCATCATCGGTTCCGGCCCCATTGTGATCGGACAGGCTGCGGAATTTGACTACGCCGGCACCCAGGCATGTCTGGCGCTGAAAGAGGAGGGCTACGAGGTCATCCTTTGCAACTCGAACCCCGCTACCATCATGACCGATACCACCATCGCCGACAAGGTCTATATGGAGCCGCTCACACTCGAATATATCGCGAAGATTTTGCGCTATGAGCGCCCGGACGCGATCGTACCCGGAATCGGCGGCCAAACCGGTCTGAACCTCGCCATGCAGCTCGAACGCAAGGGCGTGCTGCGTGAATGTCATACGCTGCTGCTCGGCACCAGCTCCGATTCCATTGAAAAAGCGGAGGACCGCGAAAAGTTCAAGGAGCTGTGCGAAGCAATCGGCGAGCCGGTGATCCCGTCGGAAATCACCTACAGCATTGAGGAAGCCAAAGCGGCTGCAAAGCGCATCGGCTACCCGGTAGTGCTGCGCCCGGCGTTTACGCTCGGCGGCACAGGCGGCGGCTTTGCCTATAACGAAGAGGAGCTTGTGGAGATCGGTATGAACGGGTTTGCCCTTTCTCCGGTGCATCAGGTGCTGATCGAAAAGAGCGTCAAGGGCTACAAAGAGATCGAATTTGAAGTGATGCGCGACTCCAACGACACCGCAATCACGATCTGCGGGATGGAAAACGTCGACCCGGTCGGCGTGCATACCGGCGACTCTATCGTTGTGGCGCCGATCATGTCGCTCAACGACCACGACCTTAAGATGCTCAACGATTCCGCCATCAAGATTATCCGTGCGCTCAAAATCGAGGGCGGCTGCAACGTGCAGTTTGCGATTAATCCCCATTCGAGCGAATATTTCTTAATCGAAGTTAATCCGCGCGTGTCGCGCTCGTCCGCGCTGGCATCCAAGGCAAGCGGCTATCCGATTGCCCGCGTCACCGCCAAGATCGCGATGGGCATGGCGCTCGAAGATATCCCGGTGGCCGGCGGCACAGCGGCGATTGAACCGCAGCTTGACTATGTGGTTGCCAAATTCCCGCGCTTCCCGTTTGACAAATTTACCGCTGCGTCCAATCAGCTCGGCACCCAAATGAAGGCGACCGGCGAAGTGATGGGCATCGGTTCCAATCTGGAGGAGTGCATGCTCAAATCCGTGCGCTCGCTTGAAATCGGCGTGAACCACTTCTATATGCCGAAGTTCGAAGTTATGGACAGCAAAGCGCTGCGCGATTATTTGAAGGACTTTACCTCTGACGGCATTTTCGCTGTCGCGGAGCTGCTGCGCCGGGGTGAGTCGATCGAATCACTCTACAAGCTGACTGCCATCACGCCGCTGTTCCTCGAATCGCTTGAAAAAATCGTACGGATGGAGGAAACGCTCGCGGCAAATCCCGGCGACCCCGCGGTGCTGCTTGCCGCCAAAAAGATGGGCTTCTCCGATCCGTATATCGCAAAGCTCTGGCAGTGCGCGGAGCTTGACGTTGCGAAGCAGCGCAAAAATAACACCATCCGCCCGGTGTTCCGGATGGTCGACACACTGCACACCGGCAAATATATTGCATACCTGTATTCGTCCTACAGCGGCAAAAACGATTCGCGCCTGACAAACAAGAAAAAGGCGGTTGTGCTCGGCGCCGGTCCCATCCGCATCGGACAGGGCGTGGAATTCGACTATTCCACCGTCCATGCTGTGACAACAATCCGCAAGTGCGGCTATGAATCCATCATCATCAACAACAATCCCGAAACGGTTTCCACCGACTACACCACAGCGGACAAGCTCTATTTTGAACCGCTGACGCCGGAAGACGTGATGAACATTGTGGAGTTTGAACAGCCCGAGGGCGTTATCGCGTCGCTCGGCGGCCAAACCGCCATCAACCTCGCTTCACCCCTGATGCAGCGCGGCGTCAAGATCATCGGCACCGACTGTGCAGCGATTGATCGCGCGGAAAACCGCGACCTGTTTGAAAAACTGCTTAAGGAGCTCGACATCCCGCAGCCGGAAGGCCAGGCGGTCACCAAGATCGAAGACGGCGTTGCCGCAGCCGCAAGGATCGGCTATCCTGTGCTGGTGCGTCCGTCGTTTGTGCTCGGCGGCCGCGCGATGCAGATTGTGTCCAACGAGGAACAGTTGCGCCATTATCTCAAAACGGCTGTGGAGATCGACGAAGACAAGCCCGTGCTGGTCGATAAATACATCACCGGCAAGGAAGTTGAAATCGACGCGATCTGCGACGGCAGAGACGTTTTTGTGCCCGGTATCATGGAACTGGTGGAACGTACCGGCATCCACTCCGGCGACTCCATTTCGGTCTATCCGACGTTCAGCATTTCTAACAAGGTCAAGGGCATCATCCTGCAATATGCAAAGAAGCTCGGTCTCGGTATCGGTATCGTCGGTCTGTATAATATCCAGTTCATCGTCGATAAAAACGAAAAGGTCTATATCATCGAAGTCAACCCGCGTTCGTCGCGTACCGTGCCGTTCCTGTCCAAGGCGACCGGCTACAGTCTTGCCGATATCGCAACGGAAGTCATCATGGGCAAATCGCTCAAGGAACAGGGCATCTTCGATATCTATCCGAACGAAAAAAAGCGCTGGTATGTCAAAGTGCCGGTCTTCTCGTTCAACAAGATCCGCGGCCTTGACGCCTATCTTTCGCCCGAAATGAAGTCCACCGGCGAAGCGATCGGCTATGACGATCAACTCAACCGTGCGCTCTACAAAGCGCTGCAGGCGTCGGGTATGCATCTGCAGAACTACGGCACCGTCTTCGCAACGATTGCCGACAAGGACAAAGAGGAAGCGCTGCCGCTGATCCGCCGGTTCTATGACCTCGGGTTCAACATTGAAGCGACCGAAGGTACAGCGAAATATCTGAAAGCCAACGGCATCCGCACCCATGTGCTCAAAAAGATCGGCGAAGGCAGCGACGAGATTCCGCGTTCCATCCGCCAGGGCTATATCGCCTATGTAATCAACACGTCTGCCGCCGGCGCCGCGGACAGCCACAACGACGGCTATCTGATCCGCAAGAGCGCCACGGAAAGCAACGTGACCATGTTCACCTCCCTTGATACGGTGCGTGTACTGCTCGACGTGCTCGATGAGATCACGCTGCGCATCTCCACCATAGACGCGTGACAATATGAAACAGTGTATTTATCATATCGAATCCAACGAACCGCTGACCGGGACGGTTTATCAAATGCGGCTTTCGGGCGACACCTCGGCATTCTCAAAACCCGGGCAGTTTCTCAATATTGCGCTGGACGGTCTGTTTTTGCGCCGCCCGATCTCCGTGTGCGATTATGACGAGCGTGGCGTAACGATCCTTTATAAAGTCGTCGGCAAAGGCACGGCGCAGATGGCTGCCATGCAGCCCGGACAAACGCTCGACGTGCTGACCGGTCTCGGCAATGGCTACGAGATTGAAAAATGCGGCACTCATGCGCTGCTGCTCGGCGGCGGTGTGGGTGTTCCGCCGCTGTATGGCCTTTGCAAAGCGCTGTTGAACAGCGGCAGACAGGTCTGCGTGGTGCTCGGCTTCAACACAAAAGACGAAGTGTTTTATGAAAACGCGTTTCGCGCGCTCGGCGCCGACGTGACTGTGGCAACTGCCGACGGTTCCTATGGCGTCAAAGGCTTTGTCACCGACGCGCTGCCGCAATCTTACGATTACTTTTTCGCCTGCGGCCCCGAACCGATGCTCAAAGCGGTTTGCAAAGCAACCGGAACGAGCGGCCAGCTCAGCTTTGAAGAACGTATGGGCTGCGGCTTCGGCGCGTGCATGGGCTGCTCGTGTAAAACGCTGACCGGCTATAAACGCATCTGCAAGGAAGGTCCGGTGCTGGAAAAGGAGGAGATCCGATGGGAAAGCTGAACGTGAACCTTTGCGGCATCGAACTGGACAACCCGATCATCCCGGCGTCCGGCACCTTTGGCTTCGGCTATGAATTTGCCGAACTGTACGATATTAACTGCCTTGGCACATTTTCCTTTAAAGGCACCACCCGTCAGCCGCGGTTTGGCAACCCCACGCCGCGTATCGCGGAGTGCACCGCCGGTATGATCAACGCCGTCGGATTACAAAACCCGGGTGTGGAGCAGGTCATTGCGCAAGAACTGCCGAAGCTGCAAAAGGTGTTTCATAAACCGGTCATGGCCAACGTCAGCGGCTTTTGTGTCAGCGACTACGCCGAAACCTGCGCAATGCTCGACAACCAGCCGCAGGTCGGCTGGCTCGAAGTCAATGTGTCCTGTCCAAACGTCCACGGCGGCGGCATGAGCTTCGGCGTGGACCCGGACGCGGCCGCCGAGGTGGTCCGCGCGGTCAAGGCTGTGACAACCAAGCCCGTGATCGTCAAGCTGTCGCCCAATGTGACCGATATCGTCGCCATAGCGAAGGCGTGCGAAGACGCCGGCGCGGACGGCATCAGCCTGATCAACACCTTGCTCGGCATGCGGATTGATTTGCGCACGCGCAAACCTGTGATCGCCAACAAAATGGGCGGCTTTTCCGGCCCGGCGGTTTTCCCGGTCGCCGTGCGGATGGTCTATCAGGTTGCGCACGCGGTCAACATTCCGGTCGTCGGCATGGGCGGCGTCTCTTCGGCGCAGGATGTCATCGAAATGATGCTCGCCGGCGCAACGGCGGTCGAGATCGGCACAATGAATTTGATCGATCCGTTTGCGTGCAAGAAGATCATCGAAGATCTGCCGCGCGTCATGGAACAATACAACATTTCGTCCCTTGCGGACATCATCAAAGGAGTAGGGTAATATGGGTAAGGACGTCATCATTGCCTGCGATTTTGCTTCGGCTGCGCAGACGTTTGCGTTTCTCGACAAATTCACCGACGAAAAACCGTTTGTCAAAATCGGCATGGAGCTGTTTTATGCGGAAGGGCCGTCCATTGTGCGCGAAATCAAGCGCCGCGGTCACAAGATCTTCCTTGATCTCAAGCTTCATGACATTCCGAACACCGTCAAAAAGAGCATGGCGGTGCTTTCCAACCTCGACGTGGATATTTGCAATCTCCATGCCGGCGGTACCATCCCGATGATGGAAGCCGCGCTCGAAGGCCTGACCCGCGAAGATGGTTCGCGTCCGCTGCTGATTGCCGTGACCCAACTCACATCGACCGACCAGCAGCACATGGAGGACGATCTCTGGATCCATGCGCCGATCGCCGACGTGGTTATGCACTACGCCGAAAATGCCAAAAAAGCCGGTTTGGACGGCGTGGTCTGTTCGCCGCTGGAAGCCGGAAAAGTGCATGATTTGTGCGGCAGCGGTTTTCTTACCGTCACGCCCGGCGTCCGCTTTGCCGACGGGGAACGCGGCGACCAGCGCCGTGTGATGACGCCCGCACAGGCCAAGGAGATCGGCTCCGACTACATCGTGGTCGGCCGCCCGATCACCGGCGCAGAAGATCCCGTGGCGGCCTATCGCCGCTGCGTCAACGAATTTTGCTGAAAAGGAGACCCGTTATGAATCTTTCAACTCTGATTGCCGAAGATCTGCTGAAGATCAAAGCCGTCTTTTTCCGTCCGGAGGAACCGTTCACCTGGGCGTCCGGCATCAAAAGCCCCGTTTATTGCGACAACCGCCTGACCCTCACCGCGCCCGACGTGCGCACCGATGTGGAGCAGGGGCTTGCCAGATTGATCAAAGAACACTATCCTGAAGCCGAGGTGCTGATGGGTACCTCCACCGCCGGCATCGCCCACGCAGCAATCACGGCGCATCTACTGGGCCTTCCGATGGGCTATGTCCGCTCCGGCAACAAGGATCACGGCCGCCAGAACCGCATTGAAGGCAGGCTGGAAGCCGGCCAGAAGGTCGTTGTGGTGGAAGATCTGATCTCCACCGGCGGCAGCGTGATCGAAGTGGTCGACGCTTTGCGTGAAGCCGGCGCCGAGGTGCTCGGCATCGTGAGCATCTTCACCTACGGGATGCAGAAAGGCCTTGACCGTCTGGCTGCTGCCAACGTCAAGAATGTGTCGCTGACGAATTTCGACGAGATTGCTGCGGTCGCCGCCGATAACGGCTATATCGCAAAAGACGACATCGCGCGCCTGATTGCGTTCCGCAACAATCCGTCGGACGAAAGTTGGATCGGAGGGAACGTATGAGATCGGTCATCGATATTCTCGATCTGTCTGTGGAAGAACTCGATGAACTGCTCGCTGTGGCGCAGGATATCATCAGAAGCCCCGAAAAATACCAAAATGCCTGTGCGCATAAAAAGCTGGCAACGCTCTTTTTTGAACCGTCCACGCGCACACGGCTGAGCTTTGAAGCCGCGATGTATGAGCTCGGCGGCAATGTGCTGTCCGTTACCGGCGGCAACACCTCGTCCGTTGCAAAGGGTGAAAGCGTGGCCGATACGGCAAAGACTGTGAGCTGCTACGCCGATATCATTGCCATGCGCCACCCGAAAGAGGGAGCGGCGCTCGTTGCGGCCAACAACGCGTCGATTCCGGTGATCAACGCCGGCGACGGCGGTCACTGCCACCCGACGCAAACGCTGGCCGACCTGTTGACAATCAAACGCGAAAAGGGCGGATTTGACGGATTGACGATCGGCCTTTGCGGCGATCTGAAATTCGGCCGCACGGTGCATTCGCTCATCAACGCCATGAGCCGCTACCGCGATATCCGTTTCATTCTCGTCTCGCCGGAAGAACTCAAGCTGCCGAGCTATGTCAAAAACGAAACGCTCAAAAAATACGGCCTGCCCTATGTGCAGACGACCGATCTGCTGGAGCATCTGCCGGAGATGGACGTGCTGTATATGACCCGTGTGCAGCGGGAGCGTTTCTTCAACGAAGAGGATTACTTGCGCCTCAAGGATACCTATGTGCTCACGCCGGATAAGCTGAAAACCGCAAAAACCGATCTGTGTATCATGCATCCGCTGCCGCGTGTCAACGAGATCAGCGTCGCCATCGACGACGATCCGCGCGCGTGCTATTTCAAGCAGGTGCTCAACGGCAAATATATGCGCATGGCGCTCATTCTCAAACTTTTGAAGGAGGCGGCTGTATGAATATCGATTCCATCCAGAACGGCATTGTGATCGACCATATCAAAGCCGGCAGTGCCATGGTGCTCTATGATCTGCTGCACCTCGACGCGCTGGACGTTTCCGTGGCGATCATCAAGAACGTTACCAGCCGCAAAATGGGCAAAAAAGACATCATCAAAATCGACGCGGACATCCCTGTGGATCTCGACGTGATCGGCTATGTTGACCCCGACGCGACGATCAATGTGATCAAAAACGGCGTGCTCGCCGAAAAGAAATCGCTCTCGCTCCCGCAAACGCTGACCAATGTGCTCCGGTGTAAGAATCCGCGCTGTATCACTTCCTGCGAACAGGAACTGCAGCATGTGTTCCGGCTGACGGATGAAAAGACCAAGCAGTACCGCTGCATCTATTGCGAGACGAAAGCGAACGGATAACCGGCATTGTGATGAAAATGCCTAAAAATGTCCGCGCTTTCTTCGTGTTTTTCTATATGCCCGCAGATTGCACTTTTGTTGAAAATATGTTATACTTTCAGCAGATCAGAAATCTGAAACAATAAGGTCTGTTTTTCGTGACTGACGGAATAGTGTGGAGTACCACATGGGAGCGAAAAACAGCATTTACGCCGACCGTCTGGGCACACGGAACTTGAGAAAACAAGCGAAGTGTGTCCTTTTGTTTTTAGAGGAGGATGTTTATGAAAAAGATTGGTATCGTCATGGGCTCCGACAGTGATTTGCCGGTGATCCAAAAGGCAACCGACACGCTCAAAACACTCGGTATCCCGTTTGAAGTGCATGTGTTTTCGGCGCACCGCACACCCGATCAGGCCCGCGATTTTGCACGCACAGCGCGGGAAAACGGTTTTGGCGCCATCATTGCGGCGGCCGGTATGGCTGCGCATTTGGCCGGTGCGATCGCCGCGAACACGACGCTGCCTGTTATCGGCATTCCCTGTAAATCTGCGACCTTAGACGGCATTGACGCCCTTTTGTCCACTGTGCAGATGCCCTCCGGCATCCCTGTTGCCACAGTTGCGATCAACGGGGGAGTCAATGCTGCTTTGCTTTGTGCCCAGATTCTTGCGGTCGAAGACAAAGCGCTGGCCGCTATGCTCGACGCCAAGCGCAACGCCGACGCCGAACTCGTACTCGCCAAAGACGCGAAGATCAGTGCGTCTTTCCGCGCATAAAACTTAGAAAAATCTTTTCAGGAGGATATAGCAATGGAAAAACTGAATCAACTCTACGAAGGCAAAGCCAAAAAAGTATTCGCCACCGACGATCCGGAGGTGCTGCTCGTTTCCTATAAGGACGACGCCACCGCGTTCAACGGCGTCAAGCGCGGCACCATTGCCGGCAAAGGCGCAATCAACAACCGCGTGACCAACTACATGATGCAGCTTTTGGAAAAAGAAGGCGTGCCGACCCATTTCGTGGAGGAACTCTCCGAGCGTGAAACGCTTGTCAAGAAAGTTTCCATCGTGCCACTGGAAGTCATCATCCGCAACATCTCCGCCGGTTCGTTTTCCAAGCGCTGCGGCGTGGAAGAGGGCATCGTCTTTGACGAGCCGACAATCGAATTCTCTTATAAAAACGACGAGCTCGGCGATCCGCTGATCAACGCCTATCATGCGGTTGCGCTCAAGCTTGCGACCTGGGACGAGATCGAAACAATCAAGAAGCTTGCATTCAAGGTCAACGATTTCATGAAGGGCTTTTTCAAAAAGGTCGGCGTCGATCTGGTCGATTTCAAACTCGAGTTCGGCAGATTGTCCGACGGCACCATCGTGTTGGCTGATGAAATCTCGCCCGACACCTGCCGCTTCTGGGACAGCCAGACGCATGAAAAGCTTGATAAAGACCGCTTCCGCCGTGATCTCGGTCATGTGGAAGACGCGTATCAGGAAATGATGAAACGTATTTTCGGAGAATAAGTCTGGAGGAATTCCATGGGTGGTTTTTTTGCGGCGACCGGTAAAAAAGACGTCATCGCAGATGTCTTTTTCGGCACGGACTATCATTCGCATTTGGGTACACGTTCCGCCGGTATGGCGGCCTATGATGAAAAAATCGGTCTGCAGCGCAATATTCACAGTTTAAACAACGTTCCGTTCCGTACCAAGTTTGCGCATGTGCTCTCAGACATGAAAGGCTGCGCTGCGATCGGCTCCATCAACGACACCGATCCGCAGCCGCTGCTGATCCGCTCGAGCATCTGCACCTATGCGATCGCAACGGTCGGAATCATCAACAACGCGGAATCGCTGATCAACCAGTATCTGTCCTTCTCCGGCGGCCATTTCGGCGCTATGACGGGCGGCAAAGTGAACTCGAACGAGCTGGTTGCCGCGTTGATCAACCAAAAGAGCAGCTTTGTTGAAGGCATCCGCTTTGTACAGGAGTCCGTAGAGGGGACGGTTTCCATCCTGATTTTGCGTGACAACGGCACACTCATCGCAGCACGCGACAAAGTGGGCCGTCTGCCGGTGCTCATCGGCAAATCCGACGACGGCTATTGTGTGGCGTTTGAATCGTTTTCCTACCGCAAGCTCGGCTACCGTGACGAAAAGGAACTCGGCCCGGGCGAGATTGTGGAGTTGACGCCCGACGGCATCCGCCAGCTCGGCGCACCCGGAGACAAAAAACGCATCTGCGCGTTTTTGTGGACGTATTACGGCTATCCGAACTCTGATTATGAGGGCGTCAATGTGGAAGAAATGCGCTACCGCAACGGTGCAATTCTTGCCCAAAACGACAAGGATACCGGCACGGCGCAGGATATCGACTATGTCGGCGGTGTGCCCGATTCCGGCACGCCCCACGCCATCGGTTATGCCAACCGCAGCGGCATCCCGTTTGCCAGACCTTATATCAAATATACCCCGACCTGGTCGCGTTCGTTTATGCCGACCGAACAGGTGGACCGCAACGAGATTGCAAAAATGAAGCAGGTGCCGGTACAAAGCCTGATTCAAGGCAAAAAGCTGCTGTTCGTCGACGATTCCATCGTGCGCGGCACCCAGCTCAAAGAGACCGTCGAATTCCTGTATCAAAACGGCGCTAAGGCTGTGCACATGCGCTCTGCCTGTCCGCCGATCATGTACGGCTGCAAATACCTCAATTTTTCGAGAGCGACCAGCGACATGGAGCTGCTTGCCCGCCGCGTGATCGTGGAGCTGGAAGGGGAGGAAGGTTTGCAGTATATCGACGAATATGCCGACGGTAACACCGAGCGCGGCAGAAAACTGCGCGACCGGATCTGCGAAAGCTTCCATTTTGATTCTTTGGAATTCCAGACGCTTGACGGTGTGATTGAAGCGATCGGCATTGATAAATGCAACCTTTGCACCTATTGCTGGAACGGAAAGGAGTAAACCATGCACGAAAAATCGAAATCCGACGCCTACGCGTCCGCCGGTGTTGACATTACAGCCGGCTACCGCGCCGTGGAGCTGATGAAAAGCCATATCGCGCGCACGATTACGCGTCCCGACGCCGAAGCCATCGGCGGTTTCGGCGGTCTGTTTCCGCTGGATATTTCCGGCATGACAAAACCGGTCCTCGTTTCCGGCACAGACGGCGTGGGCACCAAACTCAAACTCGCATTTTTGCTTGACAAGCACGACACGGTCGGCATCGACTGTGTGGCGATGTGTGTCAACGATATCATCTGCTGCGGTGCAAAACCGCTGTTCTTCCTCGACTATATTGCCTGCGGCAAGAACTATCCGGAAAAGATCGAACAGATCGTCAAGGGCGTTTGCGAAGGCTGTGTGCAGTCGGGCTGTGAACTGGTCGGCGGTGAGACCGCAGAAATGCCCGGGTTCTATCCTGTGGATGAATATGACCTTGCCGGCTTTTCGGTCGGCGCGGTCGATCAGTCAAAAATCATCAATAACAAAACAATGCAAGCGGGCGACGTCATGATTGCGCTGCCCTCGTCGGGTGTGCATTCCAACGGTTTTTCGCTGGTGCGCAAGGTGTTCGATGTGGAACACTGCGATCTGCGTGCGCCTGTGGAAGCGCTCGGCGGCAAAGGACTGGGCGAAACGCTGCTGGAGCCGACGCGCATCTATGTCAAACCGATCCTCGCACTGCTTGAAAGCCTGACCGTCAAGGGCATTTCCCATATCACCGGCGGCGGTTTTTATGAAAACATCCCGCGTTCGATCCCGGACGGGCTTGGCGTGGAGATTCAAAAGAGCGACGTGCGCGTGCTGCCGATCTTTAAACTGATCCAGTCCACCGGCGGCATCAGCGAACACGATATGTTCAATACGTTCAACATGGGCGTCGGCATGACCGTTGTTGTTGCGCCCGAAGACAAGGACCGTGCTCTTGCCGTTTTGAAAGAAAACGGCGTCGACGCCTATGTGCTCGGCACGATCAAAATTGCAAAGGATAAGGTAACGATATGCTGAATAAAATCGCAAGCGGTATCTGCGCCGGAATTTTGATTTCCATCGGCGGCAGTGTGTTTCTTTCGTGTGAAAACAAGATTGTAGGTGCGCTGCTGTTTACAGTCGCGCTGCTTTGCATCTGCTACAAAGGCTATTCTTTGTTCACCGGTAAAGTCGGGTATCTCCCCGAAAAAGCAGACAAGGAAGCGGTTTCCGTGCTGCTGCTTGGTTTGCTCGGCAACGCCGTCGGCACGATTCTCTGCGGCTTTTTGTTGCGTGCGGCAATCCCCGCCATCGGTGCGGCTGCCGAAACGCTGTGCAGCGGTAAGCTCGAAACGCAGGCGCTTTGGCAAACCTTTGTCCGCGCAATCTTCTGCGGCATTCTGATGTATCTTGCCGTCAGTATTTTCCGCGACAGCAAAACTCCGCTTGCCATCCTGTTTTGCATTCCCGTTTTCATTCTCAGCGGCTTTGAGCACTCGATTGCCGATCTTTACTACTTTGCGGCTTCCGGCATCGTCTCGCTGCGCGCTTGCGCGTTTTTGTGGGTCGTTATCGCCGGCAACTCCGTGGGCGGCGTGCTGCTCGGTCTGCTGATGAAACTGACACAAAAGGAGAAGGCTCATGCGTGATAAAACTAGGATTGCAGTGCTCGTCTCCGGCGGCGGCACCAATCTGCAGGCGCTGATCGACGCACAAGCCGGTGTGATCCGCGACGGCGAGATTGTGGTTGTAATCTCCAACAAAGCCGGCGCCTATGCGCTCGAGCGTGCGTCCAAGGCCGGGATTCCCGGGCGAACGGTGCTGAAAAAAGACTGCGGTTCGCAATCAGTGTTCGAGCAGGCGATCAAGGATATTCTAACCGAATACAAAGTCGATCTGATCGTGCTCGCGGGCTTTCTTTCCATCCTGTCCGCGGATTTCACGAACGCGTATCCGAAACGCATCATCAACGTACATCCGTCACTGATCCCGTCGTTCTGCGGTGCGGGCTACTACGGTCTTCGCGTACATGAAGCGGCGCTGAACTACGGTGTCAAAGTGACCGGCGCAACGGTGCATTTTGTCAATGAAGTGCCGGACGGCGGTGAGATCATCTTGCAAAAAGCGGTCGCTATCCGCAAAAACGATACACCCGAAAAACTGCAGTTGCGCGTTATGCGTCAGGCGGAATGGAAGATTCTGCCGCTCGCGGTGCAGCTCGTTTCCAAACAAATCAGAAAACAAACGGAGGAGCAATGAGCATGGACATCTACAAAATCAACGACATCGGCGAACTGATCACCGGCAACCCCTACGTCGGCCGCGGCATCGTGATCGGCAAGAGCGCAGACGGCAAAAAGGCAGCGGTTGCCTATTTCATCATGGGCCGCAGCGAAAACAGCCGCAACCGTATTTTTACCGAAAAGAACGGCGAAGTTTTTACCGAACCGTTTGACGCTTCCAAGGTGGAGGATCCGAGCCTCATCATCTATGCGGCCATCCGTCAATTTGAAAACAAACTGATTGTCACCAACGGCGACCAGACCGACACGATCTACGACGGCTTTGCCTCCGGCCATTGCATGAAGCACGCGCTGCAGTCGCGCTGCTTTGAGCCGGACGCGCCGAACTTTACCCCGCGCATCAGCGGTGTTGCCGCGTTTGAAAACGGCGACTTCACCTATGAAATGAGCATCCTCAAATCCGCGGACGCTGCCGGCACTGCCTGCAACCGCTATCTGTTCTCCTATCCGGCGCTCGCCGGCCTCGGCCATTTCATCCACACCTATGTGACCGACGGCAATCCGATCCCGACCTTCCAGGGCGAACCGGAGCGTGTGGCAATTCCGAATTCCATCGACGAGCTGACCGAAAAACTTTGGAACGCTTTGGACGCAAACAATAAGATTTCCCTTTACGTGCGCTATGTCGATCTTGCCACCGGCGAGAGCGAAAATCGTATGATCAACAAAAACAACTAAGGAGAGACGACGATGAAAGATTTTGAACTCAAGTACGGCTGCAACCCCAACCAGAAGCCCGCAAAGATCTTTATGCACGACGGCTCCGATCTGCCGATCGAAATTTTGTCCGGCAGACCCGGCTATATCAACTTCCTTGACGCGTTCAATGCGTGGCAGCTTGTCAAAGAGCTGAAGGACATCCTCGGCCTGCCCGCCGTCACTTCGTTTAAACACGTCAGCCCGACGTCCGCGGCGGTCGGCATCAAGCTGCCCGAAAAGCTGAAGAAAGCCTGCTTTGTGGACGATATCGAAGGTCTCGACGATTCTCCGCTTGCCTGCGCCTATGCGCGTGCCCGCGGCACCGACCGTATGTGCTCGTTCGGCGACTGGGTCGCGCTCTCCGACGTTTGCGACGTGACAACGGCGACCATGATCAAGCGTGAGGTTTCCGACGGCATCATCGCGCCGGGCTACGAACCGGAAGCGCTCGAAATCCTCAGATCCAAGCGCAAGGGCAACTATAACATCGTGCAGATCGATCCGAACTATGTGCCTGATCCGATCGAGCACAAGCAGGTGTTCGGTATCACGTTTGAACAGGGCAGAAACAATTTCCGTATCGACCGTGAACTGTTGCAAAACCTTGTGACCGAAAACAAAGACCTCACCGATGAGGCCGCACGCGATCTGATCGTGGCGCTCATCACACTCAAATATACCCAATCCAACTCCGTTTGTTACGCGGTGGACGGACAGGCCATCGGCGTCGGCGCCGGCCAGCAGTCCCGGATCCATTGCACCCGTCTTGCCGGTTCCAAGGCCGACACCTGGTTTTTGCGCCAGAGCGACAAAGTACTCTCTCTTCCGTTTAAGCCGACCCTCGGCAGACCCGACCGCGACAACGTGATCGACGGCTATATCAATCAGAATGAAGAAGACGTTTGCGCCGACGGCAACTGGCAGAAATACTTTACCGTCCAGCCCTCGCCGTTTACCAAAGAGGAGCAGACCGCGTATCTTGCCACAATCGACGGCATTGCCCTCGGTTCCGACGCGTTTTTCCCGTTCAGCGACAACATTGAGCGCGCCAAGCGCAGCGGCGTGAAATACATCGCCGAGCCGGGCGGCTCCATCCGCGATGATCTCGTGATCGAATGCGCCGATAAATACGGCATGGTCATGGCGTTCACCGGTATGCGTCTGTTCCACCACTGATAAAGGAGTATTCCCATGAAACTTATGGTCGTTGGTGGCGGCGGGCGAGAGCACGCCATCATCAAAAAACTGAAAGAAAACCCTGCGGTGGAAACGGTTTTTGCATTGCCCGGCAACGGCGGCATGACCGGTGATTGCACGCCGGTCGCAATCGCCGCAACGGACATCGACAAAATCGTTGCATTCGCGCTGGAGCAAAAGATCGACTACGCTGTTGTGGCGCCCGACGATCCGCTGGTGCTGGGCTGTGTGGATGCGCTCGAAGCAAAGGGTATCTCCTGCTTCGGCCCGCGTGCAAAC
Source organism: Oscillospiraceae bacterium (assembly GCA_902761265.1). GTDB lineage: Bacteria > Bacillota > Clostridia > Oscillospirales > Acutalibacteraceae > UBA6857. Next base: position 15,602 of record CACWJV010000009.1, read on the forward strand.
GCTGCGATTATAGAGGGCAGCAAGGTGTTTTCCAAAAACCTGATGCAAAAATACGGCATCCCGACCGCAAAATACGCTGTATTCAGCGATATGGAAGAAGCGCTTTGCTATTTGGAAACCGCGCCGCTGCCGACTGTGATCAAAGCGGACGGTCTGGCGCTCGGCAAGGGCGTCATCATTGCGCAAACGAAAGCAGATGCACAGGACGCCGTGCGCGCGATGATGGAACAGAAAAAGTTCGGCAAGAGCGGCGACCAGGTCGTGATTGAGGAATTTCTTGAAGGTCCGGAGGTTTCCGTGCTGGCCTTCACCGACGGCACCTGTGTCAAGCCGATGATCTCCTCTATGGACCACAAACGTGCGCTGGACGGCGACAAAGGGCTCAACACCGGCGGTATGGGCACCATCGCGCCGAACCCGTATTACACCAAAGAAATCGCCGATCGCTGCATGAAAGAGATCTTTCTGCCGACGATCGACGCGATGAACAAAGAAGGACGCACCTTCAAAGGCTGTCTGTATTTCGGTCTGATGATTACGAAAGACGGCCCGAAGGTAATCGAATACAACTGCCGGTTCGGTGACCCGGAAACCCAGGTAGTGGTGCCGTTGCTGCAAAGCGATCTACTGACGATCATGCAAGCGACAACTAACGGCACGCTGGCCGATACCGACGTCGCTTTTTCCGATCAGTCAGCCTGCTGTGTTATTATGGCGTCCAATGGCTATCCGCTGGCCTATGAAAAGGGCTTCGAACTGACGATCCCGGCCGCAGTCAAAGACAGCGTCTATGTCGCCGGTGCGGTCCGAAAAGACGGCAGGCTGCTGACCAACGGCGGGCGTGTGCTCGGTGTAACCGCAACCGCCGACACGCTCAAAGATGCAGTCGACGCCGCCTACAAAAAGGTGGAGACCATTCATTTTGACAACGCGTTTTATCGCCGTGACATCGGTCAACGTGCACTGGCGGCAAAGGAGGGCTGATCGTGGTATACAGAGTATTTGTGGAAAAGAAAAAGCAGTTTGCCTTTGAAGCCGCATCTTTGCGCTACGATGTACGGCATCTGCTTTCCATCAAAAGTCTGCAGGACGTGCGGCTGCTCAACCGATATGACGCGGAGGACATCGACGAAAAGCTGTTTGATTATGCGGTGAAGACCGTGTTTTCCGAACCGCAGCTTGACGACGTTTTTGAAACGCCCGATCTTTCCGGTGCAACGGTGTTTGCCGTGGAGTATTTGCCCGGTCAGTTCGATCAACGCGCGGATTCCGCCGCGCAGTGTATCCAGATTCTTTCGCAGGGCGAACGTCCGCTTGTGCGTTCCGCAAAAGTCTATGCGCTGTATGGCGAGCTGAGCGACGCGGAACTTGCGGAAATTAAAAAATATGTCATCAACCCGGTGGAAGCGCGCGAAGCCGCGTTGGAAAAACCGGAAACTTTAAAAACCAGGTATGACATCCCGACCACCGTGCAGACGCTCGACGGGTTCAATAAGCTGTCCCGCAGCGAACTTGAAGCGTTTGTGCGCGACTACGGACTTGCGATGGATACGGACGATATCGCGTTTTGTCAGCAGTATTTCCGCTCGGAAGACCGCGACCCGACGATCACCGAGATCCGCATGATCGACACCTACTGGTCGGACCACTGCCGTCATACGACGTTTTTGACCGTGATCGACGACGTGCAGTTTGAAGACGCGCTGCTGCAAAATGCGTATGACGAATACATTGCTGTGCGCAAAGACCTCGGCAGAACCAAACCGATCTGCCTGATGGACATCGCAACTATCGCTGTGCGTGCGCTGAAAAAGGCCGGTAAGCTCGACAAGCTTGACGAATCCGAAGAAGTCAACGCCTGCACCGTTAAAATCAATGTGGACGTCGACGGCGTGACAGAGCCGTGGCTGCTGCTGTTTAAAAACGAAACGCACAACCATCCCACCGAGATCGAACCGTTCGGCGGCGCAGCCACCTGTATCGGCGGCGCCATCCGCGACCCGCTGTCCGGCCGTTCTTATGTCTACGGCGCCATGCGCGTCACCGGCGCGGCGGATCCGACCGTCCATGTGCGCGACACGCTGCCCGGCAAATTGCCGCAGCGCAAGATTGTGCAGACCGCGGCGGCAGGCTATTCCTCCTACGGCAATCAGATCGGTCTTGCAACGGGTATCGTTGATGAGATCTACCATCCCGGCTATGCGGCAAAACGCATGGAGATCGGCGCAGTGATCGCTGCGGCACCGCAGGAAAACGTTCGCCGCGAAGTGCCCGCACCGGGCGACAAGGTGATTTTGCTCGGCGGCTCCACCGGCCGCGACGGCATCGGCGGCGCAACCGGGTCTTCCAAAGCACACAATGCGCAATCGGTCGAAACCTGCGGCGCAGAAGTGCAAAAGGGCAACGCGCCCGAAGAGCGCAAGCTCCAGCGTCTGTTCCGCAACGGCGACGCCTGCCGCATGATTAAGCGCTGCAACGACTTCGGCGCCGGCGGCGTTTCAGTCGCAATCGGTGAGCTGGCCGACGGTTTGGATATTGAGCTAGACCTCGTGCCGAAAAAATATGAAGGTCTTGACGGCACGGAACTTGCCATCAGCGAATCACAGGAGCGTATGGCGGTTGTTGTGGAAGCGAAGGACGTTGATGCATTTTTGCAGCTTGCTGCAACGGAAAACCTGCAGGCCTGCGTTGTGGCAACGGTGAAAGCCGATCCTCGCCTGACGATGTATTGGAACGGCAAAACGATTGTGGATATCAGCCGTGAGTTTTTGAAC
>CACWJV010000010.1 GCA_902761265.1 Oscillospiraceae bacterium
CGAGCAATCGTTTTGTTTGTTTCATCGTTTTTCCTCCTTTCTCAAACAGCCACCGTAAAAACGATGGCTGTATCCGGTGATTTCATTACCAGAACAAATGAACAAAGAAATCTTTGATGGACGCAAAGAGCAGCCGGATGCGTGCGACCAGATAGGCAAATCCGGTCTCGCCATCCACATGTACCGTCGTTTGCAGCGGCGCAGACTGCACGCCGTAGGCAGTTTCGGCCACAACCGAGACTGTGTAATCGCCGGCGGAAAGGCCCTGCAGTTCCAGATCGATCGTGTTTTGCTCCACCGCGCGGTAATACTGCGGCATCGTCCAGGTTTTGCTGACTGTGACGCCCAGGCGGTTCTTTGCCGCCGCACGGTAAAGCACGATCGGCATGCCGTCGGCGGATTGTGCCGCGTCGACGGTGACGGTGCAGCCGCCGAAGGTCGGCGCTGCCGTGATTGCAGCGTCAGAAGCAAAGACCGGCGCTTTGGACGCGGCCTTTTGCTTTTTCGGCGTATAGTCGCGGTTTGCGGGGTTGGAGGGATTTTTTAAAACATAGTCGCAAAGCACCTTGCCTGCTTCCACGTCCATGCCCTGCAGATGCAGATCACCCCCGGCGTTCGCCTCCACGATCCAGCAGGTGGCTGTTTGTTCGGAATCCGCCGGGTGATAGCAGCGCAGCCCCTCTACAGTGAACTCGGAATAATAGATCGCGCCGGTGCCGACGGCGGTATATTTGCCCTGCCACACGGAGCGCGGATCGTTCAGCGGGAAATGGGAGTGGCCGGAAAAATCGACCACCTGCGGATACTGATTCAGAATTGCCTTGAAATACGGCACACCCCAGCCTTCATAGACCGAGCTGCCGTAGACGGTTTCGGTATTGTGTTCATGATGGGTCACAAAGACCGGCTTGTCCGGCGTATCGGCAACGGCGATGTCGAGCTGCTGTTTGAGCCAGGAAAGCTGCTTTGCGTCGTAGTGCGCCGCCTTGTTCGCCGACACGGAAACGCCGATAAAATGGAAGCCGCCGATCACGGTATGGAAATCGGCGTCGTTGCCGGAAAGCGATTGATAAAACGCGCGCAGCTGTTCGCGCGACAGCTCGTAGCCGTCGTGGTTTTTGGCCACAACCGCGAGAAACGCCGTTTCCGGACGCAGGGCGGCGTTGATAGCTGACTGAAACTTTTCAAATTCCGTCTTGGTGCCGTCGTTGGTCAGATCGCCCGCCACAAGCAGCGCGTCGACGTTTTGATAGTTCGGATCGGCGTCAGCTTTGGCATAGGCCAAAGCCATCATCTTGCCGATCCTGTCGCGCGTCATGTCACTGTCATCGCGCACATGGGTGTCGCTCGACGCGACAAAGCGCATCACGGGTACGAACGCGGCAGCGTCTTCTGCGGCGCCAGCCGCCGGCACAGCAGACACGGCAAACAAAAGGACAAAAACGAGCGCGAGCAGGTTGCGCAGCTTTTTCATAACAATTGCTCCTTTTTCAATACAGAATGGGGACGCTGTTATACATCATAGACGCCGAGCACCGCGATGCCGAGCATCACGGCCACGATGCAGGCGTATTGGGCTTTGGTCAGTTTTTCTTTCAAAAAGATGCGCGAGAGGATCATGGACACGATGCTGTAGCACGCGACCATCGGCGCGGCAACGATCGCTTCGCTGCTCATGGCGTAGACGTAGGTGAACTGACCCGCGGTTTCAAAGATTGCAGCCACCGTGCGGGCGCCCTGCCGACGGACGGGCATCTTTTCCTTTTTGATAAAGCGCATATAGCAAAACAAAATCACGGCAACGATCAGGAAGGTCAGCTCATACGATGTGTTGGCCACAGCTTCAAGCGTATCCTCCGTCACATCGCGCAGCGGCGTGGCGGTATAGTCGTCGAGATAATACGCGTCAAAGAAGGTGCCCAGCGCGTCGATGACGCAATAAATGATCGGCATAAAAAACGCCACAAAGCCGATGCGGTATTTTTCGTTGCCCGCCTCGCGCAGCCGGTCGGCCTGTTTCTTTTCGATCACGCCCAACAGGAAGATCGCAATATAGATCACCGTCACCGCGACAATCAGCGGCCATGCCATCGACTGGTGCAAAAAGACCGCGCACAAAATACAGACGATCGCACCGGAGGTATTTTGGATCGGAGAAGAGATCGAAAGCTCCAAATACCGCAGACCGAAATAGCCGACGGTCATCGAAAGGATATACATTGCGGACACCGGCAGATACAACAGCAAATTGATCGGGTTGTAGCCAATGCCGCCGAAAATCAGCGTATAGATTGCATGGATGCCCATCACGACGCCGACCATCACAGACGTTTTCAGATGGCTGTAGCGGTCGTTTTCGTCGGCGCCTTTTTTATAGAAAAGATCAGCGGCGCCCCAGGCGAGCATCGTGATGAGAGAGAATACGAACCAGTTCATGGGTATCAGTCCTTTGATAAAAATAAGTGCGGAAATCTACAGATTTATTATAATGCAACACGCCTTGTTTTGCAAGACCTTCGGGGAAAAACACCAGGTGACGTGCGGGATGATTGCAGAAAAAGAAAAAAGGCTGTCCGCAGACAGCCTTCCTGTTCAGATCTTATTTGATGTTGAAGATTGCGAACGCCACTTCAAAAATTCTGTCGAACACTTCCGAAATCTTGTGGATGATGTTCTGGAACAGTTCTTTGATATAGTCCTGGGTCTGTTCGGGAATGACGGGCTTCAGTTCGGTTTCCGGTGCGTCGCCGGTGCCGGTGCAATAGGTGCATTTGCAGGTTTTGCCGCAGGTGCAGTCATAAAAACCGGTGCAGTTGGCGCAGCAGAAGCTGCCGAGTTTTACGCCGTGTTCATCCTTTGCGCAGGCAACGACCTTGCTCAGATCCAGATACGGGCAGTTCACACAGCAGTCGCACTTGCCGTTTTCCGTCGAGGTGTGCGGTTTGTTGCAGAATTCACAGACGGCGCTGTCTTCGGCGAACACAGCAAAACCGACGGTCAGCGTTGCAAGCAGCATCAGCGCGGCAAGCAGAAAGGACAATGTTTTTTTCATACAGATAGCCTCCTTTAAGACTTTTCAGCGATTTCATTATAAAGGATGAATCGTCAAATGTCAATAGTCGATTTATCAACAGTTTGTTAAAAAATAGGTAAATGTGACAAAAATTTGCCGTCTGTCGCTGCGGCCCGCCTGTCCGGGATTTGCATTCTTTGGAAAACTGTGGTATAATGAAAAAGTATTTGTAACAATCCCTTCCTTGCCTCCCCGGCGGAGAGTCTCAAACAAAGGATGTTTATTTATGAAATACAATCAAAGAATCATTGCTTTTTGTCTGTCGTTGGTACTGTTTTTCGGTATTTGCGCCGCGGCGCCGTTTTCGGTTTCGGCTGCGTCACAAACGCCTCAGGTCCTGTTTGACCTGATGGCAAAGTTTCCCCACAAAGCCTATTGGAACCACGTCGGCTCGCCTGTCAACAACCCCGACGGCGTCACCGACACCCCCTGCCCCAGCCATGTCGGCTGCAGTTGGCAGGAGGGCGGATGTACCTGCAACTCGTTTTTGCAGGCGATCCAGTGCAAGGGCTTTGCCTTTAAAGCCGCCTACGATCTTGTCGGCAGCAATCCGCGCGAATGGGAACAGCGCGACACGCTGGACGCGGACAAGCTACGCGTGGGCGACATCATCCGCTACCGCTCCAACCGCCATTCGCTGTGTGTGACCGGCGTCAACGGCAACCGCATCAGCTTTGTGGACGCCAACTGGTATCCGATGTGCCAGATCCGCTGGGACAGCATGGATCTTGACGAGATGCCGGGCTTTTCCTATGTGCTGCACGACCCGAAAAACAATTTGAAAAACCCGAACCTGGAGTTTTACACCTCCATGACGCAGGGCACCGCGGGCTTTTTGCAGTCGCATGTGGAAAACAAGGAGAGCTGGACCACCACGGACGTGATGAATCTGCGCAAAAAGGCCACCACCGAATCGGCGGTTGTCACCCAGCTTCCGGTCGGCATCAGCTTTGTTGTCAGCGAAAAAAAGCAAAACGGCGGCTACCTTTGGGGCAAAACGACCTACGGCTCCGACACGGGCTGGGTCGCGCTCGACCATTGCACCTATGCACGCGGCAGTGTGAACGCGCCGCAGTTCAAATGGTTCAGCGACGAGCGTCCGGTCAATACGACCTTCAAGCTGTTCTGGTCGGCCGTACAGGGCGCGGACTATTATAAAGTCTTTCTCTACGACGCGGACGACAAGGTTGCCGCAAAAGCAAAAACCGGCGACACCGAAGCGTCGTTTATCCTCAACCGCACCGGCGCATACTATGCAAAAGTGCAGTCGTTCAGCAAGCACGCCGAAAGCTGGACGCTCACGGGCGAAACGATGGATTTCAAAGTGCAAAAGCCCGAGGATATCAAGCTGACCACGCTGGAGTCCACGGAAAAATCCTATTCGCTTCACATCGGCGATACTGCGGCGATGGCGCTGTATGTGCGGCCCTACTGCGCGTTTAAGGGCACCGTCGAATATGCAAGCAGCAACAAAAAAACGGTTGAGGTGGACTCGCTCGGCAACCTGCTTGCCGTTTCGCTCGGCAAGGCGACCATCACCGCCAAAGACAGCCGCACCGGGCTGAGCGCGAGCTGCACCGTCAGCGTGACGCCGAAAACGGCCGCCAAAATCAAGCAGGCATCCGGCACGCTGGACGCCGACAGCATCACGCTTACCTGGTCTGCCGTTGCCAAAGCCACGGGCTATTACCTTTACCGAAAAGGCAGCGACGGCAAGTTCCAGTATCTCGCACGCGTCACAACCAACACCTATACCGACAAAAAAGTCGCCGACGCGTCCGCCTATACCTATTATGTCAAAGCCTTTGCCGATACCGAAAGCGGCACCGTCACCGGCGACGCCAGTGCGTCCGTGACAGCGGTGACCCGCCCGGCAGCGGTACAGAATCTCAAAATCAAAGCCGACAAGGGCAAGCTGACGCTGACGTGGAAAACCAACAAGCGCGTCGACTATTATGTGATTTACCGCGCCGCCAAGAAAAGCGGCGACTACCAGAAGATTGCCGAAACCGATTCCGCGCGGCTGTCGATCTATCTCAAGCGCGGCACCGGCGGCTATTACAAGGTACGCGCAGTAAATGAAATCGGCGGCAAACGCTTCGTCTCAGGCTACAGCGCCGCGGTGAAGGGCATCGCCGGCTGAAAGGGCATCAAGGATGGAAAACCCGAATTTGAAAGCATTGCGTCAAAAAGCCATGCGGCTGCCGCTGACCCCGGGCGTCTATATTATGAAAGACGCCGAAAACAAAATCATCTATATCGGCAAAGCAAAGGCGCTCAAAAACCGCGTCAGCCAATATTTCGGTTCGCAAAACACCCACACCGCGAAGGTACGCAAAATGGTGGAGAACGTCCGCGACTTCGACTATATTTTGTGCGACAGTGAATTTGAAGCGCTGGTGCTCGAATGCTCGCTGATTAAACAAAACAAACCGAAATACAATATTTTGCTGAAAGACGACAAGGGCTACAGCTATATCAAGATCACGCCCAATCCCTGGGGCAACATCAGCGCCTGCTTTCGCCGCGACGACGAAAAGGCGGAATACCTCGGTCCCTATACCGGCAACTATTCTGTGACGCAGGCGGTCGAGCAGGCCAAGGAGATCTTTCAGCTTCCCACCTGCAACAAGGTCTTTCCGCGCGATATCAAATCGCAGCGCCCTTGTCTCAACTTTTTCCTCGGCCGCTGCAGCGCCCCGTGCGCCGGCAAGATCAGCGAACGCGATTACAACGAAAGCGTCAACGCCGCCGTCGCCTTTTTAAAGGGCGGCAGCAAAACGCCGATCCGGGCGATGCAAGAGGAGATGGAGCAGGCGGCGGAACATTTGGAATTTGAAAAAGCCGCCAAGCTGCGCGACCGGATCCGCGCGATGCAGCGCATTGCCAACCGGCAAAAGGTCGTCACCAGCGCCAACCGGTGGCAGGATGTGTTCGCGCTCGTTCGCCAGGGCGACAAGGGCTGCCTTGCCGTTTTGCGGTTTCAAGAGGGTCTTCTTTGCGGCACGGAGCATTTTATCTTTGATTTTACCGCCGATATGGCCGAAACGCGCCAACAGCTCGTGATCTCCTATTACAGTCTCGGACGCGTGGTACCGCCGAAGATTTTGATTGACGGAGAAGTCAGCGACCCGGAACTGTTGCAGCGGTTTTTGGAAGAGACCCGCGAAAAAAAAGTCGAGATCGGCGTCCCGCAAAAGGGCGACGGCTACCGGCTGGTGCAAATGTGTCTTAGCAACGCAGCACAAAAGCTCGGCGATTATTCCGGCCGCAAGGGCACCCAGACAACGGTGCTCGACGAGCTCGCCAAAGCGCTCGGGCTCCCGCGTATCCCGGTCTATATTGAATCCTACGACATCTCCCACACCGCCGGCGCCGACAATGTGGCCGGCATGGTGGTATTTCAGGACGCAAGGCCGCTCAAACGCGCCTATCGCCGGTTTGCCATTAAGGGCTTTGACGGACAGGACGATTACGGCTCGATGCGCGAGGTGATCTCGCGCCGGCTCAACCGCTATATGGAGGAAAAGGACAGCGGCGAGGGCTTCGGCCGGTTGCCGGATTTGATCCTTCTTGACGGCGGCCAGGGGCAGGTCAACGCTGTAAAGCCTGTGATCGACGCGTTCGGACTGGATATCCCGGTGTTCGGTATGGTCAAGGACAACAAGCACCGCACGCGGGCCATCGCCTCCGGCGGCGAAGAGATCGAGATCCGCGACGGGCGGCGGGTGTTTACGCTCGTGTCGTCGATCCAGGAGGAAGTCCACCGGTTTTCGATCACCTATCATAAAGAAAAACACACGAAGTCTTCAGTCGCAACAACGCTGACGCGCATTCCCGGAATCGGCGAAAAAAAGGCGAAAGCGTTGCTCAAATCGTTCGGCTCGCTCAAAAAAATCCGGGAAGCGGGGGAAGATGCGTTGTGCGCCGTCCCGGGAATCAGCAAAGCCAACGCACAACAGATTCGCCGATTCTTTGCCGAAGGCGCGCAAAGTTTGTCGAAAAACACTTGATTTTTCCCGTCGTCCATGGTATAGTACCACAGAAAGAAACGAAAGAAAGAGGGATTTCATGCTGGCAGAACGGTTACGTCAGATCCGGCTGGAACACAATCTGACCCAACAAAATATCGCCGATGTACTCGGCTGCGACCGTACCACCTATACGCTTTACGAAACGGCGACCACCTCCCCTTCTCCGACAACACTCTATCGCCTCGCGCAAATGTACGACGTGACCGTGGGCTATCTGATGGGCGTTGAAAAAGACAATCACCCCGAGCGCAAGCGCGAGCCGGGCACCCACGAGCTGGTTGTGTCGGGCGTCGATCCGCTCTCGTCGCTCTCGCGCGACGAAAAAAAGCTTTTGATGAGTTACCGGATTTTGTCGCCCGAAGAAAAGAAGGAAATACTCGACCTGCTGCGCAAAAAGGCGCAGGAGTCGCCGAACATCTGAATCTCTTTTGCGCCGTCTCTTGACAAGACGGCGTTCTTTTTGTATCATAGATACGAAAGAGTCCGACTCTTGAAACCGTAACGAAGGGAGGATATTTGAAATGAAGAAGCTGCTTGCAGTTCTGCTTGCCGTCACCATGCTGTTCTCCGTGATGGCTGTCGGTTTCGTTGCATTCGCCGAAGGTGAAGACACCGTCGCGACCGATACCACCCCGGCCGGCGACACCCAGAACACCGGCGACACCGCCGGGCAAAAGGGCGACATGCCGGAATGGCTGACAAACCTGATCAACCGTCTGATGGTTGTGCTTACCAAAGTGCTCACCAAACTCGGCATCAAGTTTGCGCTGAAGACCGGCGGTCTGGTATAACACCGAAAAGACGCTGCGGCCGATGGCTGCGGCGCTTTTTTTCGTCTTGTTGCACAAAAATGAATTTTCTTTTGACTTATACGCGCACTTATTGACAAATGCCGAAAAAGCGTTTATACTGAATGTACCAAACCAAAGGAGGAAATTCCAATGAAAAAACTCATTTCTGTTTTACTGGCAATCCTGATGGTCTTCTCTGTTGTTACCGTCGCGTTTGCAGCCGACGGCGATGCAGCCCAGGAACCGGCAGCAACGGAAGAAACCAAAGAAAACAGCGCATTTGATGCGATCGTCAAGCTTTTGATCGGCGACGGCAGCATCGAAAACGTACCGCTCGGCACCGCAAAGGCCGGCCTCAAGATCGCGAAAATCTTCCTGAAGCTTGCGAAGGCCTTCATCAAAGTGGGCGACGCGCTCGGCTTCATTGACGGCGACAAGATCTTCCTCGATCTGGTCAACTCCATCGCCGGTATGATTAACAACGGCGGCGAAGAACCGGCGCCCGAAACCCAGGCAGAGCCGACTTCTCAGGCTGCGTAAGCAAAACAAACCCAAAACAAAAAAGAGCTGCTTCGGCGGCTCTTTTTTTGCGAAAAACCACAGCCGCAGTACCCATGCAGGGCCAGCGGCTGTCTTTCTTGTTTCTTGTTTCTTGTTTCTTGTTTCTTGTTTCTTGTTTCTTAATTCTTCTTTTCCCGTTCGCGGATCACAAACCTGACCGGTGTACCCTCCAATCCGAACACCTCGCGGATCTGGTTTTCGATATAGCGCTGATAGCTGTAATGGAACAGATCGGCGCGGTTGACGAAGCAGACGAATGTCGGCGGACGGGTGGACGCCTGGGTCATGTAGTAGATCTTCAGGCGGCGGCCCTTGTCTGTGGGCGGCTGCACACGCGTGGTGGCGGCGGCCAATACGTCGTTGAGCTTGCCGGTGGAAATGCGCATGGCGTTTTGCTCGTCAACAAATTTGATCAGCTCAAACAAACGGTCGAGCCGCTGGCCGGTCTTGGCGGAAATAAAAATGATCGGCGCGTAGGACATGAACGAAAAGTCGTTCATCAGCTTTTTGCGGTATTCGGTCATGGTTTTGCCGTCTTTTTCCACAGCGTCCCATTTGTTCACGGCGATGATGCAGGCCTTGCCCTGCTCGTGCGCAATGCCGGCAACCTTGGAATCCTGCTCGGTAAAGCCTTCGACGGCGTCGATCATGATCACGCACACATGCGCGCGCTCCACCGCCATTTTGGCGCGGATGATCGAGTATTTTTCAAGCTGGTCGTCCACCCGGCTTTTGCGGCGCATACCGGCGGTGTCGATAAACAAAAAGTCGCCGTATTGGTTGGTAATCAGCGTGTCGGTCGCGTCGCGCGTGGTGCCGGCGATGTCGGAGACGATGGCGCGCTCTTCGCCCGCGATGGCGTTGACAAGCGACGATTTGCCCACGTTGGGCTTGCCGATGACGGCAACGGTGACGGTTGTTTCGTCCTCCTGTTCTTCCTGCGCTTCGGGCAGATAGGACAGCACCGCGTCCAGCAGATCGCCGGTCCCGTGGCCGTGGACGGCGGAAACCGCAATCGGTTCGCCGAGGCCGAGGTTGTAAAACTCATAGAACTCCAGCGGCACGTCGCCGACGGTGTCGCATTTGTTGACGCAAAGGATGATCGGCTTGCCGCTTTTTTGCAGCATGGCGGCCACGTCCGCGTCCGACGCCACAACGCCGGCACGCACGTCTGTCACAAGGATAATCACTGCGGCGCTGTCGATGGCAAGCTGGGCCTGGCGGCGCATTTGCAGCAAAATCACGTCGTCCGTCTTCGGCTCAATGCCGCCGGTGTCGACCAGCAGGAAATGGCGGTTCAGCCATTCGCAGTCGCCGAAGATCCGGTCGCGCGTCACACCGGGCGTGTCGTCCACGATGGACAGCCGCTGCCCGACGAGCTTATTAAAGAGCGTTGATTTGCCGGTATTCGGTCGACCGACAATGGCAACAACGGGTTTCATAGGGGGTCTCACCTCATTTGGAACTGGTAGTTTGACAGATAAAGATCGACGATTTTTATAATTCGGAATTCGGAATGCGGAATTCGGAATTGTGGGGCGCGGGTCTCCAGTGGAGACCTTTGCCGCAGGCAAAAGCGCCGACCGAGTCGGCAGGCGAGATACGCCGCCTGCGGCGATGCGTCAAAACGTATGGGAAAGGTCTGAGCCTTGATTGCAGACGATTGCAAATCGGTTCGTTGGCGGATGATCTGTTTCGGCACGAGAAGCGTACAGCGGATACAATTTACCAGATCCCGGCAGCGAATTGTTTATGCCGCGGCAGATTGTTTTCGGCAGCCACACAGTGGACCCGCGACCTTAATTCCGAATTCCGAATTCCGAATTCCGAATTAACGCAGTCATTGCTCCGCAATGATCGCCTCGAGCAATTCCGCGCCGTCGTTAGGTACGACCACGAGCCGCACGCCGAGCGCACGCTCCACGTCTTGCACCGAGACGTCGTCCAAAAAAACGTCGCCTTCCGCGCGCAGCATCACCGACGGAATCAACAGCCGGCCGTGCAGGTCTTTATCCTTGAGCTGGGCGATCAGATCCTGCCCGGTAACCAGCCCCGCCACAGTGATGGAATGGCCGAAAAAGTCGTTTTCGATCGCGTAGACGTCCACTTTGCCGTTCGGGAACCGGCGCTCCAACAGCGCCTTGAACGCGCACAGAAGCGGGAACGACGCGGTACCCGTTGCCATCGACGCGGCAAACGCGGTATCGTCCGGCAAATCGCAGGCATCCACTGCGGCTTGAAATTCGCACTCGAGGCTTTTCCAAAGTCCGACGCCGTTTTCAATTTGCGGATAGTCTTCGTAATAGTCTTCCCCCGGCAGCGGCAGTCCGGCTTTGAGATAGAACTCGTCGGCGGCGAAAGCCAGCCGGGAGCCGTACTGTTCCTTGCACCGCCGGCCGAACGCGTCGATCGTTTCAATCACGCGCCGGGCAGTGTCGGGCGTATATGCTTCGAGATGGGGCAGCTTTTCGCGATACTTCGTCAGCCCCACCGGCACCGCCGCGATAGAAGCAAGCGCCGGATATAATTTTTCGAGTTCGTTCAGACTGTAGACCAGCTCGTCCCCGTCGTTGAGTCCGGGACACAGCACAAGCTGGGTATTCAGCCGGATCCCCGCGTCGGCGATCCGCCGCAGCATCCGAAGACTTTCGCCCGCGTGCGGGTTTTTCATCATCGCAACGCGCAGCGCGGGGTTCATGGTATGGACCGAAACGTTGACGGGACTGATGTGCATTTCGATGATACGGTCCACGTCCGCGTCGGTGAGGTTGGTCAGCGTAATATAGTTGCCGAACAAAAAACTCAGCCGCGCGTCGTCGTCCTTGAAATAGAGCGTGTCGCGCATCCCGGGCGGCATCTGGTCGATGAAGCAGAACACACACTTGTTTTTGCAGTGCTGCTGCTTGTCCATCAGATAGGTTTCGAACGCCAGCCCGAGATCTTCGCTTTCGTCCTTTTTTACAGTCACGGTCTTTTCGTGCCCTTTGGCGTTTTGGATCGTCACATGCAGCTTGCTGTCGAGCGCATAGAACTGATAGTCCAGCACGTCGCGGATGGCGTGGCCGTTGATTGCAACAAGCACGTCGTTTTCGCGGATGCCTTTTTTCGCAGCCGGCGACTTTTTCAAAACGCCCGTGATTTTGACAGGCATCGGCGAACCCTCCTCTTTCCTGTTGCTGAACTTTACATACTGCTGAACCAGGACGCAGCGACACTTTGATTAATTCGGAATGCGGAATGCGGAATTCGGAATTGTGGGACGCCGCGCAAAGCGCGATGCGTCAAATGTGTAACGATAAGGTCAGACCTTTATCGTTTCAGTGTTGTATTCTGTTCGGCGGCGGATGATCTGTTTCAGATCGAAAAGCGTACAGCGGATACAATTTACCCGATCCCGGCAGCGAATCGTTTATGCCGCGGCAGATCGTTTTCGGCTGCAGCACAGTGGACCCGCGACCGCAATTCCGAATTCCGAATTCCGAATTTCTGCCTTTTTTAATTTTGCAAAGCAAATTTAAAAAGGCAGAGAAAGCAGGCTGCTTCTCCACCTCTCCAAACCGTATCAAAGACCCAAGATTAATCTTCGTCCTTCGCCACGACAAGCTTGCCGTTGTAATAACCGCAACTGCCGCAAACCTTATGCGGAACCGTATATTCGCCGCACTGCTTGCATCTTACAAGGGTGGGAGCGTCCAGCTTCCAGACGTTGGAACGTCTTTTGTCTCTTCTTGCCTTTGAAACTCTTCTCTTCGGTACTGCCATCTCCAGCACCTCCTTATTTTAGATTTTAAATTATGAAATTATGAATCGAGCAAATCCAACAGAGCCGCAAACCGCGGGTCAATCTCTTTTTTGCATTCACACGTTCCTTCATTCAGGTTTTTGCCGCATTGCGGGCAGATGCCCTTGCAATCGTCGCGGCACAGCAGCTTGCTCGGCAGAAACAGCAGGAGATCCTCCCACGCAAGCTGCGCAAGATCAAGCTTGCCGTCCGGCACAACGATATAGGCGTCGGCGTCGTCCTCGCAGTTCAGCTCGGCAACGAGCGTATGCGCCATCGGCACACACAGCCTTTTTTCAGCCGGGGCCGCACAGCGGTCGCAGATATACTGCATGGTGCAGGAGGCGGTGGCCTCCATCGTCACAATACCGGCGCGGTTGACGATGCTGCCTTTGACGATAACCGGCGTCACGAACGGACAAACGCCGTCCAGCGGTTCCCCGGAAAAATCAAACGCTGCGTCCAAATCCAGCCTGGTTTGGCCGCCCTGCAGCAGAGGTTCCAGATCGATCAACATGCTTCACCTCATAATAACGCTTAATATTATATCGGTCGCGGGTGGATTTGTCAAGGGATAGCGCCCAAAAACGCAAAATTTTTCTGCATTTTTCCGGGCATCTACTCAACCAGCGGATCCGTCCCGTAAAACAGATGGACGAACCGCGCTTTATCCGCCATCGAGTAATAGCCGTTCTCCGTGACGATGATGTGGTTTACCAAATGCGCGTGCATCGTGTTGAGAAACGCGTAAAGCTGCTTTGTCGTTTCAATATCGTCGCCCGAGGGCGATGCAACGCCGTTGGGATGGTTGTGCAGCAGCACAACGTCCTGCGCGTTGGTTTCCAGCACAATTGCCGCAATCGCACGCATGTCGATCCGCGCGCCGACAAGATCGCCCTGCGCAACCTTGCGCACCGCCAGCAGTTTGCCGTTGGCGCCGAAGCACAGCACATAGACTTTTTCGTCCGCGCTGTTGATAAACTTCGGGCGCATATAGGCAACGATTTCCTCCGCGGTTTCCATCGTGTCGCCCGTTTGCAGCAGATCGTCGGCATAGGCTTTGTAAACGTCGAGCACCAGATGCAGCAAAATCGCCGCATTCTCCCCCATCCCTTTGACCGAGGCAAGCTCCGGCACACCGGCACGCAGCACGCCCGACAGCGACCCGAACCGGTCGATCAGCGCATGCGCGATGGGGTTGGTATCTTTATAGGGAATGGCATAGAACAGCAGCAGCTCCAGCACATTGTGTGCCGGTTCTCCCTCTAGCCCGTTGGCAAGATAGCGCTGCCGCACTTTTTGGCGATGCCCTTTGTGCACATTGCCGTTGTTCATTCCCGTGCCTCCCGTATATACCGGATCAAATAATCAGATCGAGATTTCGTTCGACATCTTGTAAAGGCCGAGGTCGATCTCCTTGCTCATGTTGAGCGCTTCAAAAATATCGAAATCGAGGATCTCGCCCTTTTGGGTGGCGACCACGCGGTTGCCGATGCCGTCCTTGAGCAACTGCACGGCATGATAGCCCATCTGGCTGCCGAGAATACGGTCTGCCGCGGTGGGGCTGCCGCCGCGCTGGACATGGCCGAGCACGGTTGCGCGGCTTTCCACGCCGGTCTCTTTTTGAATACGCTTTGCCATTTCATCAACGCCGCCGATGGCTTCCGAAACCATGATGACGAAATGGACCTTGTTGCTGCGCTGGGTGCGCTTCATTCGTTCGATCACGTCGCGTTCAAAATCATAGGGCACTTCGGGCATCAGAATCGACGTTGCGCCGCAGGCGATGCCGGCGTTGAGCACCAGATAGCCGGCGCCGCGTCCCATAACCTCAACCACAGCGCAGCGGTCGTGCGATTCGGTCGTATCGCGGATCCGGTCGACCATTTCAACGACGGTGTTCATCGCGGTATCGTAGCCGATGGTACGGTCGCAGCAGGCGATATCGTTGTCGATCGTGCCCGGGATTGCCACACACGGCACGCCGCGCAGCGAAAGGTCGCGCGCGCCGCGGAAGGAGCCGTCGCCGCCGATGACGACAAGACCGTCGATGCCGCGTTCCCGGCACACACGGATAGCCGCCTGCATACCCTCTTCGGTTTTGAACCGGTCGGAGCGGGCGGAATAGAGAATGGTGCCGCCGCGGTTGATGATATCGGAGACCGTGCGCAGATGCATCTCATACATATCGTTTTCCATCAAACCGTTGTAGCCGCGGTTGATGCCGTAGACCTTCATACCGAGCTCGCAGCCTGCGCGCACAACGGCGCGGATGGCAGCGTTCATACCCGGGGCGTCGCCGCCGCTTGTCAGAACACCGATCGTTTTAATCATAATACTGAATCCTCCTGTGGGTTTGTTGGTTATTGCATAACGGATATTATACACATTTGCGCGAAAAATGTCAATAGTTGCTTGCGCAGTCGGCTATCCTCTTCGCACCGCGTTCTCGCTGCCGAACAGACGCTGCAGTTCGGAAAAGACGGCGTCGCAGTTTTCGAGCGTGCCGAAAAAGCGGTAGGTAGCGGAATCGGGATCAAAGGTATAGACCGGAAACGTGCCTTCCGCAAAGATTTCCGTGAGCGTTTGCAGTTTGGGCAGCCGCGGGTCTTCGGCGTTTCTCAGCCGCACAAAGAAGCCGGCGCGCTGCTTTTTTGCCGGTTGATCGGAGCGATTGACAGAGGGCCGCTTTTGCACATTTTTGGGGTTCGGCTCCAGCCGGTCGAGCACAACCGTTGGCTCCTTTTCCTCCCGCAGCGACAGCCGTCCTTCGCAAAATACAATTTCACCCTCGCGCAGCAACAGCTGCTTTTCCTGAAACAGCCGGGAGAACACCAGGCATTCGATAGAGCCGGTGCGGTCCTCGAGCCGGACAAACGCCATGGTGCCGCCGTTTTTGGTCGTCTTCTTTTCCACATGCTCGATGAGTCCGAACAGCCGCACGCTGCCGCCGTCTTTATATCCGCCCTGCCCTTCCGCCGCAAGCAAAAGATCGCACATCCGGTCGGCGCGGACGGACGCAGCAACGTCGTCATAAGCCGCCATCGGGTGGCCGGAGAGATACAGTCCGGTAATCTCCTTTTCGTCCCGGAGCATCGTTTCGCGCGGCAGTTCCTCCATCGCCGGCGCCGCAGGTTCGTTTTGCGCCGCAAAGAGCGAGCCTTCGTCAAAAAAGCCGATCTGCCCCGCCACATTGTGCCGCGCGTCGGTCTCAAGCTGGGAAACGATGATCGGCAGCATATAGATCATCTGCCGGCGGTTCATATCGAGCCCGTCCAGCGCGCCGCAGCGGATCAGGCTTTCTACGGCGCGTTTGTTAAATTCCCGGCCGCTCGTGCGTTTGCAAAAGTCGTAAAACGTGCGGAACTTCGATTGATTGCGGCACGACAGAATCGTGCGGATAAAGCCCCGCCCGAGGTTTTTGATTGCCAAAAGCCCGAAGCGGATGGAGCCGTCCTCCGTGGAAAAGCCCTCGACGCTCTCGTTGACATGCGGCGGCAAGACGTCGATCCCCAGCCGCTGCGCTTCGCTGATATAGGTTGCCACCTTGGCCGAGGAATCGAGCACGCTGGTCAGCGTGGCGGCCAGCAGCTCGCACGGATAATGGCATTTGAGCCACGCCGTCTGGAACGAGACAAACGCATAGGCAGCGGCGTGGGATTTGTTGAACGCGTAGTTGGCAAATGACGACATCTGGTCAAACAGCGACTGCGCCACGCTTTGTGCAATGCCGTTTGCTTTGGCGCCGGAAAGGAAGTGTTCGCGCTCTTTTTCCATCACGTCCCACTTTTTCTTTGCCATCGCGCGCCGCACCAGGTCGGCGGCGCCGTAGGAATAGCCCGCCACTTTGCGGCAGATCTCCATCACCTGCTCCTGATAGACCATACAGCCGTAGGTCACGGACAGGATATCCTTCACCTGTTCGCACGGATAGGTCGTCTGCTCCGGGTGGTGGCGGTTGTTGATATAGGTATCGATCGAATCGGCGGGGCCGGGCCGGTAGAGCGAGATCACCGCGATCAGATCCTCGAGCGATTCGGGCTTCAGCCGCGACAGCACGCTGCGCATCCCGGCGGATTCAAACTGGAACACACCGTCGGTTTTGCCGGTTGACAGCATCCGGTAGGTGTTGCCGTCGGTCACGTCGATATCGTCGAGCGAAAACTGCGGGTTGCGGCGGCGGATCAGTTTCACCGTGTCGTCAATCACCGTCAGTGTCCGCAGACCCAGAAAGTCCATTTTCAAAAGCCCCAGCTGCTCGAGCGTCGTCATGGTAAACTGGGTCACCACGCTTTCGTCGTTGACGGCGAGCGGCACATAATAGGACACCGGCTCGCGGGTAATCACCACACCGGCGGCGTGGGTCGACGCGTGGCGCGGCATCCCCTCCACCTTGCGCGACAGATCGATCAGCCTGCGCACTTCGGGGTCGGCGTCATAGAGCGCTTTGAGATCAGCGGAGCGCTGCAAGGCTTTGTCAATCGTGATTTTGAGCTCCATCGGAATCAGCTTTGCAACGCTGTCCACCCGACCGTAGGGCAGCCCGAGCACACGCCCGACGTCGCGCACCGCTGCGCGGGCGGCCAAAGTCCCGAACGTGACAATCTGCGCCACATGGTCGGCGCCGTATTTGCGGATCACATAGTCGATGACCTCTTGCCGGCGGACGTAGCAAAAGTCGATATCGAAGTCCGGCATACTCACGCGCTCGGGATTGAGAAAGCGTTCAAACAAAAGATTGTAGCGCATCGGATCGATACCCGTGATGCCGATGCAATAGGCTGCAAGGCTCCCTGCGCCGGAGCCGCGCCCCGGGCCGACGGGGATCCCCTTTTCCTTGGCGTAGCGGATGAAGTCGTGGACGATCAAAAAGTAGTCCACATAGCCCATCTGGTCGATCACACCGAGTTCGTAGTTCAGCCGGTCCACGTACTGCTGCGGCGGATTGTCGCCGAACTTCTGGCATAAGCCGTAAAAGCACTGGTTTTTGAAGTATTCGAAGTGGTTCATGTGGTTCGGCACTTCGAAATGCGGCAAAATCGTTTGGCCGAAGGTGAAATCCACGTTGCACTGCTCGGCAATCACCTGCGTGTTGTCGATCGCCTCCGGGAGATCGGGAAACAGCGCGCGCATCTCGTCTTCGGTTTTGACGTAGAATTCGTCGGTTGTAAATTCGAGTCCGGTCTCTTCGCCGAGCGTGTGGTTGGTCTGGATGCAAATCAGCACCTGCTGCACCTCGGCGTCGTCTTTGTTTAAGTAGTGCGCGTCGTTGGTCGCCACCAGCGGGATGCCGGTGTCTTTCGACAGCCGGGCAAGATCGGGAATCAGCTCGAGCTCTTCGCGAAGCCCGTGGTTTTGCACTTCGAGATAGTAGTTGCCGTCGCCGAACAGATCGCGGTACCATTTTGCCGTTTCCTTTGCGCCGTCGTAATCGCCGGCGGCCAGCAGCCGCGGGATTTCGCCCGACAAACACGCCGACAGGGCAATCAGCCCTTCGTGGTGCTCTTTGAGCAGCTCTTTGTCGATGCGCGGTTTGGTATAAAACCCTTCCGTCCACGCCTTGCTGACCATAGCGATCAGATTGCGGTAGCCCGTTTCGTTTTTGCAAAGCAGCACCAGATGGTACCGCCGCGCGTCCAGCTCGCGCAGTTTATCAAACCGGCTGCGCGACGCCACATAGCATTCGCAGCCGATGATCGGTTTGATTCCGTTTTTTTTGGCAGCCTGATAAAACTCGACCGCGCCGAACATGGCGCCGTGGTCGGTGATTGCGGCGGCGGACATTCCCTTTTGTTTCAGGTCGTCCATCAGCCGATTGATCCGGCACGCGCCGTCGAGCAGGCTGTATT
>CACWJV010000011.1 GCA_902761265.1 Oscillospiraceae bacterium
ATCTTTAAAAAGGTCGATTTGCCGGCGCCGTTGGCGCCGATCAAGCCGTAGCAGTTGCCCTTGGTAAAATTGATTGACACACTGCGAAACAGCTCTCTGCCGCCATATTGCAATGTTACGTTGTTGGTGCTGATCATACTATCAAATCCTCTCTTAAAAAACCGCTCAGCCGCGGTAAAACGCAATGTCCGGTTTGTCTTTTTTCAGTGTAATCCCGCAGCCGGTAAACGCCTTGCCGCCCTCCGGCTTTGCGCCGACCACCACCGGGCAGGCCTGTCCGAGCGTGTCAAACGCGCTGCCGGGTTCGCTGACGAAACAACGGTGATAATGCCCCGCCAAAAACAATTCCGGCCGCACGTCGTTTTTCAGCAGCGCAGCCCACTGCCGGAACAGATCCTGCTCAATATCGAACGGCGGTTCCGCGACGTTTGTCACCGGGTTGTGGGCAATCACAAGCTTATGGGTCACGCCGGGCGCGTTGTATTCGCTGTCCGCGTGGGCAACCACCCGTTGCAAAAACGCCGTTTCTTCTCTGCGAAACGGCTCGCAGCAAATGGTGCCGCCGTATTCCGGGTGGTTGTCGGGCTTGTCTTCGCCGGTGTCAAGCACAATGGCCCAAAGCCCGCCGGCGCGCAGGGTGTAATAGGTTTTGCCGTCTACCGTCGGAATATAGTCGCCGAACTGTTCGGCATATCGGCCGCGCAAATCGTGGTTGCCGCGCACGCAAACAACCGGGATGCTGCCGTGCGTAATCGCCTGCGACAGGCGATAGATCGTGTCGATATCCGTCAGCCGGTCGGCGGAGTTCACAATGTCGCCGTTGAGCACCAACAGGTCGATTTGTTTGCCGAACGCCGCAGCGGACCGGATCGCGTGGGTCGACCTGCCGTGGGCGTCCGCAATGTGATAGACGTTGATGTTTTCCTGCGGCACGGGATGAAACAGATAATCCAAGCGTTCCTCGGGCGCAAAACGGCTGAAATAGGGTTTGCGCTCGATCAAAGGAGAAACGACCACCGTATACTTTTGTGCCTTGTCCAGCGCCGTTTGCGGCACCGTCACGCGGTGGATCCGTGTTCTTGTCCGAATCACACCGTTCGCATGGTCAAAAAACCGTTTCCCGTCGATTTCAACGGACACCGCGCAGTCGGCGCCGACGCGCAGAAAAATCTGATAATCGCGCCCGGCAACGAACACAGCCGGATCAAACAGCACCAGTCGTTTTGCCACAGCCGCCTCACTCCTTTTCGCCTGTTTCATGCAGCCTATTGTAGCATACTTCCCGCCTTTTTGCAATCCTGTACAAACAATTCAAAAATGGTGCTTGATTTTTCGAAAAAAGAATAGTATAGTAAACACACAGAACAAAGTTGGAGGAATTATGATGAAACTGTGTCGTAAGCTTGTCGCTTTTGTGTTGTCTCTGGCTATCGTTTTCACACTGCCGCTGTCGGCCGGCGCGCTGGACAAGGACGAGGTCGGCGCATTTTTCCACAAGGGCTTTTACAACACCGCCGAAACGCTGGTGGAAGGTCTGCTGCGCGGCATCGCGTCGCTGATTCCGGCACCGCGCAGTTGGAAATCGCCGGACGACGCTGCACGCTCAAAGCACATGCGCGGGACCGAGCCGTGGCTGCAAACGCCGGCAGAAAACGCGGGTTTTTCCCTCGGCTATAACGAAAGCAGTCTGCTCGACACGCTGCCGGTTAGCGTGCACAGTCTGTTTGTCGGCGGCAGCATCGCGTTTTCCGACAAACTGGCAACGGCGCTGCTCGACGATCTGCGCGTGCGCACCGCGGCCCTTTCCGACGGCAGCGGCCGCGGCACGGGCATATTGCTGGAATTGGACGCCTACGGACTGTCGCTGCCCGACGTGCGCGAGATCCGGCAAAGGCTGGCGGACTTTTGTAAATTGCAAAACATCCATTCGATCACAGTGGCGGTTTTGCATCAGCACAGCGCGGTCGACACATTCGGCATGAACGGCAACATCTTCCGCATGGCGCTGCTCAATCCGCTGCTCACGAGCCTGTCGCTGCCCACGACCAACGGCAAAAACGACGCGTATATGGAACATCTGTATGAGACCTGTGCCCTGTCGATCAAATCCGCTGTGGCGGATTTGAAGCCCGGCAAGCTATTTTACGGCACCGCCGATCAGACGCCGTTTTTGGTTGACAAGCGCGCACCGTTTGTCAGCGACCCGCATTTCAATCGCTTCCGCTTTGCACCGACAGACGGCAGCCGCGAAACCTGGCTGGTGTCCACGGAGATCCACTGCGTCGGCAACGGCGCCGGCGGCACGGTCATCACCAGCGACTATCCCTACTATGCCGAGCGTACCATCCGGCAGCAGGCGGAGGCCAACGTGCTGTTTTATATGGGCGCGCAGCAAAGCACCTCGGGCAACTACGACGAAGGTCTGATTCCGGCGCTGCGCGACACGCCGGAGCGCACCGACGCGATCCCGCATTTCGGCGACGCCATCGGACAGGCGCTTTGCGCAATCCGGGACGAAACCGAGGTCGCACCGCTGTTTAATGTGCGGTTCCAATCCATCATTCTGCCGATCAGCAACCCTGTGCTGCTGCTGGCCGGCAAGGCCGGCATGATCGGCGCCGACGTTGTGAAACTCGACAGCGGCTACGGGATCGTGACCGAGATCGGCTACGCGGAGCTGGGCACCGATTTCGCCTTTGCGATCGTGCCGGGTGAACTCGCACCGGAGCTCGCCTACGGCGGCTGTCTGCAGGGCAGCGCGTCGTGGTCGGGCAAAAACTGGACCTATCCCTCGCTGCAGGAGATGGTCCGCGCCGCCGGCAGCAGCAGGAAACTGTTTGCGCTGGATCTCGCCAACGACCAGATCGGCTATATCGTGCCGGACAACAACTATATGCCGATGATTGCGCCGGAGAGCAACTCGATCGAGTTTGTCTCGCTCGGCAAGCAAACCGCCAGTCTGTTGATGGAGGGCTATCAGGCGTTGATCGGGCGCGGCGTTTCCTGAGCAATTCTTTCGATTTTCTGACATTCTGCAAAAAGGACTTGCCTTCCTTTCTCTGCTGCGGTATACTGCAGAGGAAGGAAGGTGTTTTTTATGATGAAAAAACGAATCTGCGCGCTCGCGCTTTTGCTGGCTTTGGTTCTGACCTTTGCCGCCTGCGGAAAGAAGACGAACGGCGGCTACACGGTGGTCGTACCGTCCGACGCCCACTACAGCGAACAGGACATCCGCGCGGCGATGCGCGTGGCGGTGCGGCATTTTGAACAGGAATTTGACGGCTGCAAGCTGCTGTCGATCTGTTATGACGAAGCCAAGGTGAAGGACGCCGAGCCGGAGTGGGCGGCGCAGTATGACGCGGACGAGGCGATCGTTTTGCTTTCGTCGTTCCATGTGGACGGCAGCGGCGGCGACGGGAGTCTCAACGCCAACAGCGATTACACCGATTGGCAGTGGATTCTCGTTCGTTCGAACGGCGGCGCTTGGCAGCTGAAAACCTGGGGGTATTGAGCATGAAAAAGCTCTTTCTCATTTGCGGCGGCCTGCTGCTCGCGAACGGCGTGCTTGTCACGCTGATTTCCAACCTCAACCTCGGCACGCTTTTGGTGTTCGGCGTCGGCGCCGTTTTGCTGCTCGTCGGTCTGCTTTATCAAAAGCTGTGGAAATGGCTGCGCGTTGTGATTCTTTGCGGCTGTGCGGTGCTCGTGCTGCTGACCGGGGCGCTGAGTGTCTATGGTCGGCTGGATAACCCGACCGGCAGCGAGGACGCATTGATCGTGCTCGGCTGCGGCGTACGGGGCGACCGCGTTTCCGTGGGCCTTGCGCGACGGTTGGACAAAGCCGCCGCCTATGCCGAAAGCCACCCGGACGTGTTGATCGTCGTTTCCGGCGGGCAGGGACTGCAGGAGACGGTGACCGAAGCACACGCGATGGAACAGTATCTGATCGGGTGCGGCGTCGCGCAAGACCGCATCATCAAGGAGGAACAGGCGACCTCCACACTCGAAAACCTGCGGTTTGCCGACGCAATGCTGCGCGAGCGGTTTCCAAGCGGCTACAGCGCGGCGCTGGTCACGAGCCGGTTCCACGTCTTCCGTGCGGTGCATATTGCAAAAACGCTCGGGGTTTCCTTTACCCACCTCGGGGCCGGGAGCATCTGGTACACGGTGCCGATGAACAATCTGCGCGAGTTGTGCGCCATTGCCAACGAGCTGCGCCGCGGCACGATGAAGCTGTGGTGACACGGCGCGCATCGGATCATTCCAATTTGCGGGCGGCCGATGGCCGCCCCTACGGTTAAGTCAAAGTGTGCACTTGTGTAGTAAATGCACCTTTTTTTCAGTTTGTTACACGTTTTTACAAAAAGTTATTTCCGACTTGAAAAAAGGTACATTAAGTACATTTTTTACTAAAAAATGCCGATAAAGCCCACCACGTCTGGGTTTTTGCAGTGCACTTTTCCATGCACTTTTCGTGCAGTTGTGCACTTTTCACCCGCTGTCTGCTACCAACTGTCACCTGCTGACGGATCGCGGACATACACGTTGGGCGCTGACCAACACAACCGGCGCGTCCCTCGGCCCTTGCCCCTTGGCCCTTGCCCCTTGGCCCTCGGCCCTGCAATCAAAAAAGCCCACTGCCGAAGCAGTGGGACTTTTTTGTTTGCTATGGTACTATCACACAAGCTCGATGATGCACATCTCCGCTGCGTCGCCGCGGCGCGGGCCTGTTTTGATAATACGGCAATAACCGCCGTTTACATCCTTGTATTTCGGGCTGATTTCGTCAAACAGCTTTTTCACAACATCCTCTTTGGTGATGTATGCGAGCGCCTGACGCTTGTTGTGCAGCGTATCTTCCTTGCCGAGGGTGATCATTTTCTCGGCCATGGAACGTACTTCCTTTGCCCGTGTAACGGTGGTTTCAATGCTGCCTTTCTCCAAGAGATAAGTTACCATGCCTCTGAGCATCGCCTTGCGGTGATCGCTGGCTCTGCCGAGCTTTCTGGTACCTGCCATTTGAAATCACTCCTTTGTTGAATATCAGAAATTATTCGTCCTCAGCTCTGAGGTCCAGACCAAACGAGTGGAGCTTGTTGATCACTTCACCCAACGACTTTTTACCAAGGTTGCGCACCTTCATCATATCGTCTTCGGTCTTGGTCGTCAAATCTTCCACCGTGTTGATGCCTGCGCGCTTCAAGCAGTTGAACGAGCGCACGGACAAGTCAAGTTCCTCAATGGTCATCTCAAGGACTTTTTCTTTTGCGTCCTCGCCTTTATCTACCATGATTTCCGTATCGTATGCCTCTCCCGACAAATCGCCGAACAGAGCGAGATGTTCGTTGAGAAACTTGGCTCCGAGCGAAACGGCTTCGGTTGCCTTGATCGTCTTGTTTGTCCAGACCTCCAGCGTCAGCTTGTCAAGGTCTGTGACCTGTCCAACACGGGTGTTTTCAACCGTATAATTGACCTTCAGAACCGGTGTATAGATCGAGTCGATCGCAATCACACCGATTGCCGGCTGCATGAGCTTTTTGTTCTGCTCTGCCGAAACATATCCACGACCCTTGTTGCAGGTGATCTCCATGTTGACATGGGCGTCCTTGTCAAGGGTGCAAATGTGGCTTTCAGGATTGAGAATTTCAACTTCCGAATCACACTTGATGTCGCCGGCCAAAACTTCTCCTTCGCCGTTGGCATCGATGTAGATCGTTTTCTCGCCTTCGCCGTGAATCTTCAAAATCACCTTTTTCAGATTCAGCACGATCTCGGTCACGTCTTCTTTGACGCCGGGGATCGTAGAAAATTCATGCAGCACGCCGTCGATCTTGACGCTCGTGATCGCATAACCGGGGAGCGAGGACAGAAGGATTCTTCTCAAGCTGTTGCCAAGTGTAATGCCGTAGCCGCATTCCAGCGGTTCCACCACGATTTTGCCGTAGGTACCGTCGGGCGCGATCTCTGCAGTTTCGATTCTGGGCTTTTCAATTCCTATCATACGAAACCCTCCTTATTCTATTGTGGTTTTCGTTGCGGATGGTCGTCGTTGCACGATGGATTACTTCGAATACAACTCGACGATAAGATGTTCTTCGACGTCGAAGTCCACATCTTCGCGGACCGGCATTCTGAGCACCTTGCCCGAAAGCTC
Organism: Oscillospiraceae bacterium; assembly: GCA_902761265.1. Lineage (GTDB taxonomy): Bacteria > Bacillota > Clostridia > Oscillospirales > Acutalibacteraceae > UBA6857. Next base: position 6,155 of record CACWJV010000011.1, read on the forward strand.
TTCTCTGTTGAGTTCAAGCCAGGCAGGAACCGTAATGAACGGAGCATCTGCACCAGTCAGTTTTTCAAACAGCACGGAAGAACGGCTGCTTTGCTTGACAGCGATGACCTGACCGGGTTTCACCTGATAAGAAGGAATGTTGCACTTCTTGCCGTCAACGGTGAAATGCGCGTGAGAAACGAGCTGACGCGCCTGACGACGGGTCTGCGCAAAACCGAGATGATAGACAACGTTGTCCAAACGGCGTTCGCACAAAATCAGCAGGTTGTCACCGGCTTTGCCCGGCATCTTGCTGGCCTTTTCATAGTACGAGCTGAACTGTTTTTCCAACACGCCGTAAACGAACTTCACCTTTTGCTTTTCATTCAGCTGAAGCGCATATTCGGATGGTTTTCTTCTCATGCCGCCCTTGGGATTACGATTCGTGTTCTTCTTGGCATATCCCATTGCGGTCGGAGATACATTAAGAGCCTTGCAGCGTTTTGCAACAGGCTGCGAATTTTTAGCCATAAAGCTTTTTCCTCCTTGTCAAAAATCAAACACGTCTTCTCTTGGGCGGACGGCAGCCGTTGTGCGGAATCGGCGTAACGTCTTTGATCATCGTCACGTCCAGACCGGCGGTCTGCAGCGCACGGATCGCGGCCTCACGACCGGCGCCCGGGCCCTTAACGTATACTTCAACAGTCTTCATACCATGTTCCATCGCAGCTTTTGCAGCGGTTTCCGCAGCGGTCTGTGCGGCGAACGGGGTGGATTTTCTGGAACCACGGAAGCCCATTTCACCGGCGCTTGCCCATGACACAGCGTTGCCCTGGGTGTCAGTGATGGTCACGATGGTATTGTTGAAGGTGGATTGGATATGGGCCGCACCGCGTTCGATATTTTTACGTTCACGGCGACGGCGGATGGTGGCACCTTTTTTGCCTCCCTTAGCAGCCATAATATGATCCTCCTTTGCTTATTTCTTCTTGTTTGCGATGGTCTTCTTCGGACCTTTGCGGGTACGCGCGTTGGTCTTGGAACGCTGGCCTCTTACAGGCAGGCCCTTTCTGTGACGCACGCCGCGATAGCAGCCAATTTCAATAAGTCTCTTGATGTCAAACGCGGTTTCTCTTCTCAGATCACCTTCCACCTTGAGGTTGTGGTCGATGTATTCACGAAGCTTCGAAACGTCGTCTTCGGTCAAATCCTTGACACGGGTGTCCGGATCGACCCCTGTTGCGGCGATGATGTCGCCGGCAGTTTTGCGACCGATACCGAAAATGTAAGTCAAAGCGATTTCGACTCTCTTGTCTCTCGGCAGGTCAACACCTGAAATACGAGCCATTTGTCAGTTACACCTCCAAAATTGGTTTCGCGTCATTAGCCCTGACGCTGCTTGTGCTTGGGATTTTCACAGATGACCATGACTTTTCCCTTGCGCTTAATGATTTTGCACTTCTCGCAAATTTTCTTCACAGAAGGTCTGACTTTCATAGAACTACCTCCTTTAAATATGAAACCTTTCGGTTATTTGGATCTCCAAGTGATGCGTCCTCTGGTCAGGTCATACGGAGACATTTCGACCGTGACCTTGTCTCCGGGCAGGATGCGGATGTAATTCATACGCAGCTTGCCGGAAATGTGGGCAAGAATTTTGTGGCCGTTGTCCAGCTCCACCTGGAACTGTGCGTTCGGCAGCGCTTCCACAACCGTGCCTTCAATTTCGATCATATCCTGTTTTGACATAACGGATCCCTCACTGAATCTTCACTTCGCGCAGCGCGCGTTTCAATCTTCGGTTTGTAGCCATTGCCGGTGCGTCCAGGCGATATGCGGTAGGCAAAAGATGGCGCGGATTTTTGCGCTTGGGCCGTTCGAGCGGCCGCTCTTTGCCGTCGCAAACCAGAACACCGTGTTCCGTGATATCCGTGACCGCAAGCAGTGCGCCTTTGTCGCGCCCGGCTGTAGAGATCACGATCTGTCCCGTTTCAAACTTCATACGCTCACTCCGTTGTCAGGATGACTGGTCCTGCCTTTGTGATGGCGATGGTGTGTTCAAAATGGGCGGACAGCTTGCCGTCCTTGGTCTTGACGGTCCAGCCGTCGGGCATCTGGCGGATAGCCGCCGCGCCCTGGTTGATCATCGGTTCAATGGCGATTGTCATGCCCGGCAACAGGCGAACGCCGCGGCCGGCTGTGCCGTAATTCGGTACGGCGGGGTCTTCGTGCAGCGCCTTGCCGACGCCGTGGCCCGTGTATTCACGCACCACCGAATAGCCCCGTGCTTCGCAATACTGCTGCACCGCTGCACCGATATCGCCGATCTTGTTACCCGGAACGGCCAGCTTGATCGCTTCATACAAGCTCTCTCTGGTCACGTCCATCAGCCGCTGTGCCTCGTCGGAAACGGTTCCGCAGGCAAATGTGGCAGCATTATCGCCGTTATATCCGTGCACCTTGGCGCCAAGGTCAATGCTGACGATGTCGCCGTTTTTCAGAATGCGCTTCTTGCTCGGAATGCCATGAATGATCTCGTCATTGACGGAAATGCAGGCTGTGGCGGGGAAGTCATACAGATGCAGAAAGTTCGGTTCCGCACCCTGACTTTTGATGTACTCATAAGCGATCCGGTCGATCTCCCAGGTGGAGACGCCCGGCCGAACCGCTTCCCCGGCCACACGAAGTGCTCCGGCTGAAATGCGGCACGCTTCTTTCATCAAAGAAAGCTCGCGTGTGGTCTTGAGCACGATCATGCCTGTTCCTCCAATGCTTTGAGGGTCAGTGCCGTTGTATCTGCAACTTCTTCCTGTCCCTCCACGACGCGCAGATTGCCCTTCGCCCGGTAATAGGCGATCAGCGGTTCGGTCTGTTCGTGATAGACGCGCAGACGCTCGAGCACGGTTTGTGCTTCGTCGTCCTTCCGCTGGGTCAATGCACCGCCGCAGTTGTCGCAGACGCCTTCCGTTTTCGGCTGTTTATACAGCGTGTGGTAGGAAGCGCCGCAAGTTGCGCAGACTCTGCGTCCGGCCATTCGCGTTGCGATTTTTTCATCCGGCACTTCGATGTCGATGACGAGGTCGATCTGGACCCCCATCCGGTCGAGTGCTTCGGCCTGCGGAACCGTCCGCGGGAAACCGTCGAGGATGAAGCCGTTTTTGCAGTCGTCTTCGCGCAGCCTGTCCTGGATGATGCCGATCACGACATCATCCGGCACAAGCAGGCCTTTTTCGATATAATCCTTGGCTTTGAGTCCCATCTCGGTCTGCGCCTTGAGCGCAGCGCGAATGATGTTTCCTGTTGAAATGGCCGGGATGGAAAGATGATCGCAGATCACCTCCGCCTGTGTGCCTTTGCCGGCACCCGGCGCGCCCAAAAGAATCAGTTTCATCCGGTTCACCTCGGGGAGATCAATCAAGGAAGCCCTTATAGTGACGCATCATCATCTGGCTTTCGAGCGTCTTGACCGTTTCAAGCGCAACGCCGACAACGATGATCAGGGACGTACCGCCGAGTGACAGGGTCATCGGTCTGCCGATGAGCTGTGTGAATTGGGTCAGAAGGATCGGGAACAGCGCAACAACGGAAATCAGCAGCGCGCCGAGGAGCGTGATGCGGCCGAGGATCTTCTGGATATAGTCGGCGGTCGGTTTGCCCGGACGGATGCCCGGAATCATGCCGCTGTTCTTGCGGATGTTGTTGGACATTTCCACGGGGTTGTACTGAATGCTCGCATAGAAGTATGCGAAGAACAGAATCAGCACGAAATACATGATGCCGTAGGCCCAGTGACTGGAGGAGAAGACGTCGAAGAACTTCTTCCAGCCGTCGCTGAGGTTGTCCTCGTTGAGGAACATCTTGACTGTCGGGGGAAGCGACAGGATCGAAGATGCGAAAATGATGGGCAGAACACCGGACATATTGACCTTGATGGGGATATGGGTGCTCTGACCGCCGTACATCTTGCGGCCGACCACGCGCTTGGCGTACTGGACCGGAATGCGGCGCTCCGCATTGTCCATCCAGACGATGTAAGCGATCATGGCGAGCATCAGGATGATCACGATGGGAACCAGCGCGAAATAGGCGCCGCCCTGCATCAGATAGGCATACATCATGTAAACGAGAGTCGGCATACGCGCGACGATACCTGCAAACAGGATGATGGAAACACCGTTGCCAATGCCCTTGTCGTTGACCTGTTCGCCGAGCCACATGATGAATGCGGAGCCCGCGGTCAGAACCGTGATCACAACCAGTGCCTGCAGCACGGCGGAGAAGCCGGTGAACAACTGCCCTTCGGCGTCAGTCACAACGTAGCCCTTCGCACGCAGATAGATGAAGTACGCAGTACTCTGCAGCAGTGCCAATGCGATCGTGGTGTAACGGGTGATGGTTGCGATTTTCTTTCTGCCCTCTTCGCCCTCTTTGGAAAGCTTTTCCAACGCCGGGATCGCAACAGTGAGGAGCTGGATGATAATCGAGCTGTTGATATACGGGGTGACGGACATGGCGAAAATCGTACCATAGTTGAACGCGTCACCGGTCATCATGCTCAGATAGTTCATAAACGTTTCACCGGTGGGATCCACGATACCCGAGCCGGTAATGTTGGTGAACGGAACCGGAATCGCTGCACCGATTCTGAAGATGAGTACGATCAGTGCGGTGAAAAGCATCTTTTTACGAAGATCTGCAATTTTCCAGGCATTAATAAACGTACCTATCATTTCAGATCACCTCGGCCTTCCCGCCGGCGGCTTCGATCTTCTGTTTTGCGGATTCGCTGAACGCGTTGACCTGCACGGTCACAGCCTTGGTCAGTTCGCCGTGGCCAAGCACCTTCACGCCGTCAAGCGCCTTTTTGACGAGGCCCTTTTCGATCAGCGCGTCGATGGTAACGGTTTCGCCGGCGTCAAACGCCTTGTCGATTGCCGCAACATTCACGATCGCCATTTCCGTTCTGAAAATATTGTTGAATCCGCGTTTCGGGATTCTTCTTTGCAAAGGCATCTGGCCGCCTTCAAAACCGGCGCGCATACCTCTGCCCGCACGGGCCTTTTGACCCTTGTGACCCTTACCGGCGGTTTTGCCCTGGCCGGAACCTGCGCCGCGACCGATGCGCTTGCGCGCTTTGGTGGAACCGGCTGCAGGAGAAAGTTCGTGCAATTTCATTTGTCGCACCTCCTCATCTTAAGCTTCGGTGACTTCGAGCAGGTGTGAAATTTTCTTCACTTTGCCCTGGGTCTGTGGGTTGTTCGGCTGTGTAGCCTCGTCCCCGATCTTGCGAAGGCCAAGTGCGTGGGCGGTGGCGATCTGATCTTTCTTGCAGCCGATCAGGCTTCTCACAAGCTTTACCTTAACATCTGCCATGATTACGCCCTCCTTAACCTAAAATATCCTGCTCGGTCTTGCCGCGGATGGCAGCCACTTCTTCGACGTTGCGAAGCTTTGAAAGACCGTCGAGTGTCGCTCTGACAACGTTGCAGGGGTTGTTTGAACGAAGCGCCTTGGTACGGATGTCTTTGATACCGACCGTTTCCACAACTGCACGCACCGGACCGCCGGCGATCACGCCGGTACCGGGAGCAGCGGGCTTAAGCAGCACAACGCCTGCGCCGAATTTACCGATGATTTCGTGCGGGATGGTGGTGCCCTTGAGCGCAACCTTCATAAGATTCTTCTTTGCGTCTTCAATACCCTTACGGATCGCGTCGGGCACTTCACCGGATTTGCCGAGGCCGAAGCCGACAATACCGTTGCCGTCGCCAACAACCACGAGCGCTGCGAATTTGTAAATACGGCCGCCCTTTACGGTTTTGGAAACACGGTTGATCGTGACAACGCGTTCTGTAAGTTCATAAGCCGATGCATCAATTTTTGTCATTCTGATTTACCTCCTTGCTTAGAACTTCAGGCCGCCTTCACGCGCGCCTTCCGCGAGCGCTGCAACACGACCGTGATAGATGTAGCCGCCTCTGTCGAACACACAAGCTTCGATGCCCTTTTCAGCAGCACGCTTTGCAAGCAGTTCGCCGACCTTTTTTGCGGCTTCCTGGTTTCCGCCGTACTCGAATTCTTTCTCAACACTTGCCGCAGATGCGAGTGTGACGCCATTGACGTCGTCGATAAGCTGGGCATAGATGTGGTTGAGTGAACGGTAAACGCTAAGACGCGGACACGCTGCTGTGCCGCTGATCTTCGCGCGCACTCTTCTATGGCGTTTCTGTCTGGCTTTATTGCTGTCTTGTCTTGTAACCATTGTGATTTCACTCCTTTACCAATCTTATTTACCCTTACCGGCTTTGCCTTCTTTGCGGCGGATATGCTCGTCGGCGTATTTGATGCCCTTGCCCTTATAGGGTTCCGGCGGACGCTTTTCGCGCACTTCCGCGGCGAACTGGCCAACCTTCTGCTTGTCAGCACCGCTGATGACGATCTTGTTCGGTGCCGGCACGTCAATCGTGATCCCGTCGATTTCGGGAACGATCACGTCGTGGGAATAGCCGATCTTCATCACAAGATCGGAGCCCTTCTTTTCGGCACGGTAACCGATACCGTTGATCTCAAGCTCTTTCTTGAAACCGGTGTTCACGCCTTCGATCATGTTGGCGATCAGCGTGCGGGTAAGACCGTGAAGTGATCTGTTTTCTTTCAGATCGTTCGGACGGGAAACTTTGATTTCAGCGCCGTCTTTCTCGATCGTGATATTGCTGTTGAAGGTGTTGGTGAGGGTACCCTTTGCACCTTTGACTGTCACGGTGCTGCCGTCGACCGTTACGTCAACGCCTGCGGGGATCGCGATAGCCTTTTTACCGATTCGTGACATATGGGCACCTCCTTACCAGATGAACGCAAGAACTTCGCCGCCAACGTTGGCTTTGCGTGCGTCCTTGTCGGTCATGATGCCTTTGGATGTGGAGAGGATCGCGATGCCGAGACCCTTCATCACCTTGGGCATATCTTCACAGTTCGTGTAAATTCTCAGACCGGGTTTGCTGACTCTTCTGAGACCGGTGATCACCTGAGATTTGTTTGGGCCGTACTTGAGCTGTACGGTGATCATGCCCTGCTTTCCGTCTTCTTCCACGGAATAGCTCTTGATATAACCTTCATCCACAAGAATCTGCGCAATTGCCTTCTTCACGTTGGATGCAGGAATTTTCACTGAATCGTGTTTTGCCGAACTTGCGTTACGAATTCTTGTAAGCATATCGGCGATTGCGTCTGTAACTTGCATAATTCCTTTACCTCCTGATTGATTGCAACTGCTTACCAGCTTGCTTTTTTCACGCCCGGGATCTGACCGGCATGGGCGAGTTCTCTGAAGCAGATACGGCATACACCGTACTTACGAAGATACGCATGGGGTCTGCCGCAGATTTTGCAGCGGTTGTACTGCCTTGTGGAATACTTAGCGGGTCTTTTTTGCTTAACCTTCATAGAAGTCTTTGCCATAAGTAATTCCTCCTTACTGTTTCTCGAACGGAGCACCCATAAGCGTGAGCAGCTCTCTTGCTTCTTCGTCGGTGTTGGCCGTGGTCACGAAGCAGATGTCCATGCCGCGGACCTTGTCGATCTTGTCATAGTCGATTTCCGGGAAGATCAATTGTTCCTTGATACCCACGGAATAGTTGCCGCGGCCGTCGAACGCGTTCGGGTTGATACCGCGGAAGTCGCGCACGCGGGGCAGCGCCAGGTTGAAGAAGCGGTCGATGAATTCATACATCTTGTCGCCGCGCAGGGTCACCTTTGCGCCGATGGTCATGCCTTCACGCAGCTTGAAGTTTGCAACGCTCTTCTTGGCCTTGCAAAGCACGGGCTGCTGACCGGTGATTTGTCTGATATCGGAAACGATCGCGTCGAGGATTTTGGAGTTATCTCTCGCTTCGCCGCAGGCGACGTTCACAACGACCTTTTCGATCTTCGGGATCTGCATCACGCTCTTATAGCCGAACTTCTTCATCAACGCGGGTGCGACCTCGTTGACGTAAGTGTCTTTCAATCTTGCCATCGTCATGTGCCTCCCTTATTCAAACTTTGCGCCGCAGTCTGCTTTTTTGCAAACGCGCATCTTCTTCTGCTTGCCCTTTTCTTCCACGATCACGTGGCCGACGCGGGTCGGTCTGCCGCATTTGGGGCAGATCAGCTGAACCTTGTTGGCATACAGCGCGCTTTCCGCCTTGATGATGCCGCCCGGTTCGCCCATTTTACGGGGCTTGACATGTTTTGAAACGACGTTGATCCCTTCTACGATCACTTTGCCCTCGCTCGGGCTGACCTGCAGGACCTTGCCTCTTGCGCCACGATCTTTGCCGTTGATGACAACGACCTGGTCGCCTGTTTTCACGTGAACCTTACTCATCGTGACACCTCCTTAAAGTACTTCCGGAGCCAGAGAAAGGATCTTCAGATAGTCCTTTTCACGAAGCTCTCTCGCAACCGGTCCAAAGATACGGGTACCTCTGGGGTTTTTATCATCGCGGATGATAACGGCTGCATTTTCATCGAAACGGATATAGGTTCCGTCTTCGCGGCGAACGCCGGTAGCGGAGCGGACAACGACCGCTTTGACGACTTCGCCCTTTTTCACGACGCCACCCGGTGCTGCCTTCTTGACAGAAGCAACAATGACGTCACCGATATTCGCATATCTTCTTCCGGTGCCGCCCAGCACGCGAATGCACATCAGTTCCTTCGCGCCGGTGTTGTCGGCAACTTTCAGATAAGTCTGCTGTTGGATCATTGTATTTGGCCTCCTTTAGCTGCACCAAGTTATTTGGCTTTTTCGATAATCTCTACCACGCGCCATCTCTTGTCTTTGGAGAGCGGGCGGGTTTCCATAATCAGGACACGGTCACCGATGCCGCATTCGTTCTTTTCGTCATGCGCCTTCACCTTCACGGTGCGGTTCACGATCTTTTTGTAAAGCGGGTGACGGACCTTATCTTTGATCGTCACGACGACGGTCTTTTCCATCTTGTCGCTCGTCACGATACCAACCTGTGTTTTACGAAGGTTTCTTTCCATCTGTCAGTTCCTCCCTTTCTCAAGAATTTGCGCCGTGAAGTTCGATATCGCGCTGAACCGTCTTGATGCGGGCGATATCCTTTTTCACTGCACTGATTCTCATCGGGTTGTCGAGCTGATTGACAGCCTGCTGGAAACGAAGATTGAAAAGCTCCTTCTTCAGCTCTGCGAGCTTTTCGTCCATCTCTGCGGCGGACAGTTTTCTGATTTCACTAGCTTTCATGACTGTTCACCTTCCTTAGTCTGATCTGCTTTCGTCGCGAATTTGCACTTGATCGGCAGCTTGTTCGCGGCAAGGCGCATAGCTTCGCGCGCAAGGGCTTCGTCGACGCCTGCGATTTCAAACATCACACGGCCCGGTTTAACGACGGCCACCCAGTATTCGGGCGAACCTTTACCGGAACCCATGCGGGTTTCTGCCGGCTTTTGCGTGATGGGCTTATCGGGGAAGATCTTGATCCAGACCTGACCGCCACGCTTGATGGAACGGGTCATGGCGATACGAGCCGCCTCGATCTGTCTGGAAGTGATCCATGCGGGTTCCAGAGCGACAAGACCGTAATCACCGTAGGTGACCTGGTTGCCTTTATGCGCTGTGCCTTTCAAACGGCCGCGCTGCACTTTACGACGTTTGACACGCTTCGGTAATAACATTATTTCGCTCCTCCTTCCCGGCGTTGTCTGGGACGACGGCGATCCGGACGGCGGCGGTTTTCATTGTTGGAAACCTGAAGCACTTCGCCTGCATAGATCCAGACCTTGACGCCGATGCGTCCATAGGTGGTTTTTGCTTCAGCGAAACCGTAGTCGATGTCGGCACGGATCGTCTGAAGGGGAATTGTTCCCTCTTTATACGTTTCACTTCTCGCGATTTCAGCACCGCCCAAACGGCCGGATGCCTGGCACTTGATGCCCTTGGCGCCCATCTTCATGGCGCGGCCGATGGACTGCTTGAGTGCACGACGGAAGGAAATTCTGCGTTCGAGCTGGCCCGCGATGCTTTCCGCAACAAGCTGTGCGTTGACGTCGGGGTTTTTGATCTCGATGATGTTGAGCGAAACAGCCTTGCCGACCTTCTTTTCGAGTGTCGCTTTCAGCTTTTCGATCTCTGCGCCGCCGCGGCCGATCACCATGCCGGGCTTTGCAACGTGGATGTTGATACGCACGCGCTTCGCGTCGCGTTCGATCTCAACCTTGGGTACTCCGGCGGGAGCGAGTGTTTCAAGGAGATACTCACGAAGTTCATAATCTTCCACGAGCGTGTCGCCGAAGTCATGCTTCTTGGCATACCAACGAGATTCCCAGTCTTTGATAACACCGACTCTTAAGCCGTTAGGATTGACTTTCTGGCCCATTGTTTAACCTCCTCCTTGATTATTCCGCTTCCTTGAGAACAAGGGTGATGTGGGATGTCTTTTTGTTGATACGGTTGGCACGTCCCTGCGCACGCGGACGGATCCGCTTGAGCGTCGGGCCCTGGCCGACGTAGCATTCTGCGACGTACAGTCTGGATGTGTCCATATCTTTGTTTTCCGCGTTGGCAACAGCGGATTTCAGCAGTTTTGCAACGACCTCGCACGCAGCCTTCGGCGTGTACTTGAGGATCGCGGCGGCCTTGTCGGCCGGTTGATTGCGGATAAGGTCGAGGACAATCTTGACCTTACGCGGCGCAATACGCACAAAAGTAACTTTTGCAGTTGCTTCCATTTCAATACACTCCTTTCGACTTATTTACCGTTGTTCGAGGTCTTCGAACCGGCGTGACCGCGGAAGGTACGCGTCGGTGCGAACTCACCGAGTTTGTGACCGACCATGTCCTCCGTGATATACACGGGCACGTGTTTGCGGCCGTCATGAACGGCGAACGTGTGGCCGACGAATTCGGGGAAGATCGTGGAGCTGCGGCTCCAGGTCTTCAGGACGATCTTTTCGCCCTTTTCATTCATTTTAACGACGCGATCATACAGTCTTTCCTGCACGAAAGGTCCTTTTTTAGTGCTTCTGCTCATGATTCTTAGCTCCTTTCATCGACCGTTATTTATCGTTACGACGCTTGACGATCAGCTTGTCGGAACGATTCTTCTTCGCACGAGTCTTGTAGCCGAGAGCAGGCTTGCCCCACGGGGTAACAGGGCCGGGACGGCCGATCGGGGATTTGCCTTCGCCGCCGCCGTGCGGGTGGTCGCACGGGTTCATGACAGAACCGCGGACGGTCGGACGGATGCCCATGTGGCGGGTACGGCCGGCTTTACCGATCTTGACGTTTTCGTGGTCGGTATTGCCGACGACGCCGATCGTCGCCATGCAGGTTTCGGGCACTTTACGAAGTTCGCTGGAGGGAAGTCTGAGCAGCGCGTAGCCGCCTTCCTTCGCCATCAGCTGGGCAGCGTTGCCGGCAGCTCTTGCAAGCTGGCCGCCGCGGCCGGGATACAGTTCCACGTTGTGGATGAAGGTACCGGTCGGGATATTGATCAGCGGCAGGGCGTTGCCCGGCTTGATATCCGCTGCGGGACCCGCTTCCACCACGTCGCCGACCTTCAGGCCGTCCGGCGCGATGATGTATCTCTTTTCGCCGTCTTCATACTGCAGCAGTGCGATATGCGCGGAGCGGTTGGGGTCGTATTCGATCGTGGCGACGGTCGCTTTGACGTCGAACTTGTCGCGCTTGAAGTCGATGATACGATACTTTCTGCGGTTGCCGCCGCCGCGATGGCGGACGGTGATGCGGCCATAGCTGTTGCGGCCGCTCTTTTTATTGAGGGGAGCCAAAAGGCTTCTCTCGGGACCGTTCTTGGAAAGACCGGTGTAGTCGGTATACGACATGTTTCTCGTGCCGTTTGTAACGGGCTTGAGGACTCGAATTGACATTTGATTCACACTCCTGTCAGTGGTTTCGCGGAGGATGTCGGCCTCCATACATTACCAC
>CACWJV010000012.1 GCA_902761265.1 Oscillospiraceae bacterium
CTGCGTGTCGATGCTGCTTGCGATGGTCGGTGACTATCTGCTGGGTTTCGGTACGTTCGGCATGGGAGGCAATTCCGACACGCCGTTCGGTATCACGGCGGCGGTTGTGCCCGACTGGCGCTACGCCGTTTCCGCTGTGCTCGGCTTTCTTTGCGTGCCGCTGTTTGCGGCGGCGCTGGAGCTGCTCAATGTGATGGAACACAAGTATCAGCTCGGCGGCAGCCGGCTGTATCGCGTGTTCAAGCTCGCGAACTGGAGCGGCATTTTGTATTTTGCGTTTATCCATATCGGTATCTGTATGTTGCCGGTGGTCTTTAACGCCGGCATGGACGCAACCGGCGACGTGGCCGCGTCCGTCAACATGATGCTGCGCGTTGCAAAAAGCATCCTTGTGCCGTTGGGCATTGGATTTGTCGTCTGCGACGGCTTTGCGGCCGTGGGCTGGATCGGGATGGTTGTAACCGGAAAACTGCCGGTCAAAAAGATCGTCCTGTTTTGCAATCCGCTTTGCATCGCGCTGCTGGGGCAGGGGATGAATCTGATCGCGGAAGGGCTCGATTCCGGATTTGAATCCCTCGGCTGGCTGGTGATGTATCTGGTCTGTGCTTTGACACTTGTGAAAAAGGAGGAAACCATAGATGGAACCCAAAACGCATATTGAAAAAAACACCGTGCAGGAGACGCTGGTGATCCCGCTTTACGGCCGCAAGCTTTGCACGGAGCAGTTTCCGAACCTGTTTTGCGACCGAAAGGCGGTGGAGCTGATTGACCGGATCGACTATGACTTTTCACCTCTGGCGGCAAAATCGCGCAGCTTTGCCCACCGTTTCGGTGCGCTGGAGGTGGCGATGCGCGAAAACGATCTGATGGCGGAGGCCAAGGACTATCTGAAAACGCATCCGCAGGCGACGCTCGTGAACCTCGGCTGCGGATTGGATCAGACCGCCGAAAACTGCGACAACGGCGAATGCCAAATCGTGAACCTCGATCTGCCCGACGTGATTGCGGTGCGCGACCAGCTTTTACCGGGCAGCGGCCGGATCCGCAATCTCGCCGCCGATCTGAACGATTTTTCGTGGTTTGACGCAATCGACGCGAAGGGCGGCGTATGCTTTCTTGCCGCCGGCGTGTTCTATTTTTTCAAAACCGAACAGATCCAAAAACTCTTTACGGCGATGGCCAACCGCTTTCCGGGTGGGCGGCTCGTTTTTGACGCCGCCGGCAAACGCGCCGTCAAGATCATGCTGAAAACCTGGGTCAAGGACGCCGGCATCACCGCAATCGACGATTATTTCAGCGTGGACAATGTGGAAAAAGATCTGCTGCCGTGGATGACGAATGCGGCGGTTTTCCACCGCGGCTATATGCTCGGCTACAACGATCTGCGCGATCCGAGCGTGCCCGGCGCGTTCCGATTGCTTGCGAAGATCGCCGACGGTTTTATGAAGATGCAGATTATCCGTATGGATTTCACAGCGTAAAGGAGGCAGTGAGATGAAACCCGATTATAAAAACTGGATGCCAAAGGGCATGGTGCTGTTTGCAGCCTGCTGCTGTTTCTTGTGTTCGGCTGCACAAATCTGCTGTCCGGCAAAGGGAAAACGGTACTTTTTGTTATCTTTTTGATTTTGACCGTCGTCCTCGCGCTTGTCACACTGTGGATGTTTTTGATGTACCGCGCGTTTTCCTACGGTGGCAAACGGCAAATGTCCCGGCAGATTATCGAAGGCATCGCCGGCTATATCAGAATCCCCGACGGCGGCAAAGGGCTGGACGTCGGCTGCGGGAGCGGCGCGCTGACCATCGCCGCGGCAAAGCGCAACCCGAACGCGTCGCTGTACGGTATCGACCGCTGGGGCAAGGAATACGCCTCGTTCAGCAAAACGCTGTGTGAAAACAATGCCGCGGCCGAGGGTGTGACTAACGCCGCGTTTCAAAAAGGCGACGCAACCCGTCTCGATTTTCCGGACGAAAGCTTTGACGCGGTGATGAGCAACTACGTCTACCACAACATCCCCTCGAAGGACCGGCAGGCGCTTTTGCTTGAAACGCTGCGCGTGCTCAAAAAGGGTGGCACGTTCGCGATTCACGATATCTTTTCCAAATCGAAATACGACGATATGCAGTCGTTCGTTGAAAAGCTGCGCGCGCAGGGGTACGAACAGGTGGAGCTGATCGACACGACAACAGGCAAATTCATTCAGCCCTTTGAAGCGGTATGGATGGAGCTTTCCGGCTCGGCGCTGCTGGTCGGCAGAAAATGATCCGGGCAACGAAAGGCGAAGACAAGTTTCGAAAAAGGAGTGTATCACATGGGACTGTTCAAAGATTATGTGAGCCAGACGCGCAAACCGGAGGGACTGATGGGCAGACTGATGCTCGGCGGTATGAACGCCGGCCACGCAAAGCTTGCGGACTGGGGATTTACCCATCTGCCGCCCATGACGGTGGCGCGTGCGGTCGACCTCGGCTGCGGCGGCGGACGCAACGCCGGCGAGCTACTGAAAAAATATCCGCAGTCGCACGTGACGGCGATCGACTATTCCGCGCTGTCGGTGGACAAAGCAAAAGCGTATAACAAAGCGATGATCGCCGTCGGGCGCTGTACGGTGCAGCAGGGCGACGTGTCCGCGCTGGATCTGCCGGAAAACACATTTGATCTTGCCACGGCGTTTGAAACGATCTACTTCTGGCCGGATCTGGCGCAGTGCTTCGTGCAGGTGGCAAAAGTACTCAAAGACGGCGGGTATTTTCTCATCTGCAACGAATCCGACGGCACAGACGCAACCGGGCTGAGATTTGAAACCATCATCGTCGGTATGCACTGCTATACGTTTGAAGAGATCGAAAAAGCACTGAAAGAAGCCGGCTTCTCTGCTGTTACAGCGGATCATCACCCGTCAAAGCCCTGGATTACAGTCCTCGCACAAAAATAAACCCCGCAAGAAAACCAAAACGAAAAAGAGGTCGGACCCATGCAATACATCGGAATGCCGCTCGGAATGTGGATGCTTTATAAGCGTTCCTTTCGCACACATCTGCAAACGACGCTCGGCTGTACAAAGCAGGAGGCGAAAGCGGTCACAAAGGAAGCCAAGCCGATATACAAACAGATCCTCGCGCGTGTGCCGGAATTTGAAAAGGAAGACCGGTTTAAAATGAATCTCGTCAACTGTGCGCTTTTGGTGGCGTTTGTGCGTTCGATGCAAACGCGTCCGACTGTCGAGGCGCTGACCCGGTTTTACAGTGCGGCGATGATGAACGCGCCGACGCGCTGGTTTTGCCGGATGAGCGGGAAACAGAAGTTCACCGAAAAAGACATCCGCGCCATGCGGCAGACGGCGGCGCTGCGGGCGGCGGACCGCAATCCGTATTCGTGGAATATGGACTTTTTGCCCTATCCCGACGGCAGCGGCTATGAAGCGCGGTTCACAACCTGCGGCATCTGCACGCTGATGCGCGAAGAGGGGCTGTTTGATCTGGTGCCCGCGATGTGCCGGCTTGACTACACGATGAGCGACGCCGGCGGCAGATCGGACTTTGTGCGGCAATACACGCTCGCGTCCGGCGGGCCGTATTGCGATTGCGGCTACAAAAAGAAAGGGGAGAAAAGCCGATGATCGTGCTGCAGCTTGTGCTGTTTTGCGCGCTGTTCACGTTGCTGGTAAAGCTCGGCGTTGGAAACGACGCGCGTAACGGATTGTATTTTTATCCGAAGCCGGTGCAGGAACGCGCGTTTGAAATCGGGCTGTGCGAACGTGAGACCGTGGCGAAAAAGCGGAAGCGGTTTATGATCCCGTTCCTACTTGTGCTGCTCGCGGCCCTGCTTTTGATCATCGGGCTTTGGAACGGCGTGCGCCGTTTTTGGGACGCCTACTTGCAAGCGCTGCTGTTTCTCGAAGTGATGAACTGGTATGACGGCATCGTGATCGACAAAGTGTGGGTGGGATACAGCAAATTCTGGGTCCTGCCCGGGTGCGAGGATATTCCCTATGTGCAGATGTGGGGAGAGGTGTTCAAAAAACGCGGAATTCTGTCGTTGATCTGGGTCGTCGGCGCGGCGGCAGTTGCCGGGCTGGTCGTGCTGGTGTTTTAACAAAAGGCCGGTCCGCAACCCGGGCTGCGTTCCCGGGTGGTTCGGGAGAGCGCTTGTGTGGCTCCAAGAGAAAAGGAAATCGATTATTCGTATCTCCACCGGAAAGAAGTGCTTGCAAAAAGCAGGTGCTTCTTTTTCTTTCGCAAACGGATAGACGCGGGGTCGAAGGGAGAACCTGTGCCGGCTGACCCTTGCGATCCGCTTCGCGGATTCTCTGTGTACAGCGCAGTCACCGGGTGGCCCGGTTGCGTTGCCGGTGTATCCATGCCTTTACAATTGCCAATAAGTATGATATAGTATTATCGCAATACAGAACTATGACGGTTGGCGATCCGGTTCCGGTGCAATGCCTGCAGCCAGCACGCCGTCAGATGTATCATTGAGCCGAAAAGGAGACGGTGTACTGTGAGAATCTACGATATTATATTGAAAAAACGCAACGGCGGCACACTCACCGGGGAGGAGATCGCTTTTTTCATCGACGGCTATGTGAACGGTACCATTCCCGACTATCAGGCGTCGGCGCTTTGCATGGCGATCTTTTTCCGCGGCATGACTGACGACGAGACCGCCGCGCTGACGGACTGCATGGCGCGGTCGGGCGACAGGATCGATCTGTCGCGCTTCGGCGATCTGACCGTTGACAAGCACTCCACCGGCGGCGTCGGCGATAAGACCACGCTGATCGTCGCGCCGATCGTCGCTTCGCTGGGCGGTAAGGTTGCCAAAATGTCCGGCCGCGGGCTCGGGCATACGGGCGGCACGGTCGACAAACTTGAATCAATTCCCGGCATGCGGGTGACTATGGATCGGGAGGTGTTTCTCCGGCAGGTCGAACAGATCGGTATCGCGGTGATCGGACAGTCCGGCAATCTGACCCCTGCGGATAAAAAGCTCTATGCGCTGCGCGACGTGACCGCAACGGTTGACTCGATTCCGTTGATTACGTCGAGCGTGATGTCAAAGAAGATCGCTGCCGGCTCCAAAAGCATTGTGCTCGACGTCAAGGCGGGCTCCGGCGCTTTTATGAAAACGCCCGATCATTGTGCTCGACGTCAAGGCGGGCTCCGGCGCTTTTATGAAAACGCCCGATGACGCGCGCACACTCGCGCGCAACATGGTCGCAATCGGCAAGGCGTGCGGACGAAGGATGGCGGCGCTGATTACCGATATGAGCCGTCCGCTTGGAGAAGCTGTGGGCAACACGCTTGAGGTGGTCGAGGCGGTCAGGGTGCTGCGCGGCGCGTCCAAAGGCGATTTGTACGACGTCTGTGTGGCGCTTGCTGCCGAAATGACGATGCTGTTTGCGGGCGTTTCCCGCGCCGAAGCCGAATCGCAGGTTGTCGGGGCCATCGAAAGCGGTGCCGCCTTCCAAAAGATGCAGGAGTGGGTATCCGCACAGGGCGGCGACAGCGCGTGGCTTGCCGATGTGCAGCATGGCGACGGGGCTGATTTGGCGGTTCCGGTGGTCTCGCCGGCGGACGGCTATCTGACAAACATGGACGCTGAAGCGATTGGCGGTGCGGCGGTTTTGCTCGGCGCGGGCCGCAGCAAAAAGGAAGACGACATCGACCACAGCGCGGGCATCATCGTCAGCAAAAAAACCGGCGATGCGGTCGCAAAGGGTCAGGTGCTCGCCACCCTTTATACGAACGACGCCGCGGCGGTTGAACCGGCAACGAAGCGCTATCTCGGCGCGCTGACCATCGGCTCGGAGCCGCCGGCAGCAACCGGCTTGATTTTCGATATTATCCGATAAGCGTGTGATTGACGTAAAAAGACGGCTTTGGGCGTTGGCCTGAAACCGTCTTTTATGGTATATCACGGACTTGCAATCCGATCAGATCGGGCGCAGAACAACCCGGCGCTGGGTGATTTCAAAGGGCGTGCGGCCGTTGACCGCGTCGCGGCAGGTGTCGAGCGTTTGCTGCATTTTGGCCGCCATTTTTTGGATCATCGCGAGGATCACGGGGTCGCTGTCGTCGATCATCAGGGTAAATGCATCCTTACTGATTACCAGCTCCCGCACCGCCCGGTGCCGCTTGTGTTCAAAAAGCTGATGTTCGTCGGTGATCGCTTCCAGATCATAAAGCAGCTTTGAGCTGCGGTCGGCAGTGACGTCGATTTCATCCGCCAGGCGGATCAGCGCGGCAAGATAGGGTAAGCAGATGGTCTCGCCGTCGGGCGTCGGCAGCTCGATCGGGTAGGCGCGTTCATCTTTGAGATCCGTTTTGCGGTGTCCGCGGGAGATCTGGATCACCGCCTCCAGATGGGCGCTGCTCGGGAATTCAAACAGCTGTGCATATTTTCGGATAAACAGACCGGAGTATTCATTATGAAAATCACGGATCTGTTCGGACGGTGACGGGTTGGGGTGCGTTTTAAAATAATCGCCGAAATCGATCTTGCGGGAAAAGGCATCGAAATCCTTTTTTGTGATCCCCATGCCGGTATCATGAAAATAACAGGCACAAAGCAAAACGTAGATTTCATTTTTGTTGAGGCGGTCGAGCCGGTCGCCGATCAGCGTATTGCAAAACTCAATCACCGTGAGCGAATGAAGCTCGGAATGATCGGTATATTCGGGAAATAAAAGCTTATAATTCGACAGGATTTTCTGCAGAACAAAGACGCAGTCGGTAAATCTTGTGTGAAGATCCGGATCCAGTTCGCGAAGGCGAAACTCGAGCGCAAAACTGTTTGCATCCTCCGGCATGTTTCCGTCCCCCTTTTCTTCGTTGATAATAAATATATCACAAATGCGCCGGGATGTAAATATGAAAAATGCAATCGGTGCAACTTGTTCCGCATCTAAAAGCTGATTTTGAGGCGAACGGATTTATTCGAAGCTTTGCCGGTGTTCCCGGCAGTTGCGTCTTTGAAAGATCCGCCATCGAAGTCCGTATGAAGCGGTGCCATGTTTTTCGCTTTTAAGGATTGAAAAATCCTTCCGTTTCATGTAGAATAAAGAAAACGACAGATCAGTTTTGAAGGAGGAAATCACAGTGCATGCATTCAACGAATATGTTCGTGAGGTTTTTTCCGCAGCCGGTGATGTTGTCATAAAATCGATGATGGGCGGCTATCTTGTATACTTCAACGGTAAGCTGATCGGTGACATCTGTGACAATGAACTGTTTTTGAAGAGAACGCCGACATCGGACAGGCTGCTTGCAGATTCCGAATTGCGTTATCCGTATGAAGGCTCGAAGACACTGATGCATGTATTTGATAAATTTGAAGATACGACGCTTGTTCTGGAGCTTCTGAACGGTATGTATACAGAGCTTCCGGAAAAGAAACCCGCAAAAGCCAGATGAAAACAACAAATCCCGTTGGATGAGGTGAAAAGATGAAAGGCAGATCCGCTGTAAAAACAATGCTCAAACTCGGCGCCGGCACGGCGGCCGCGGTGATGGGCGCAGGCGCACTGGTGTATGAATGCGCGCTGAACACAAAGTTGAACGGCTTTTTTGTCGATTTGTTTGACGACCGAAGCGACGTTGAGACGGTGCAATCCGCAGACGGCGTCCCGCCGCGCGAACCCGGCTGGTTCGACCGGCACAAGGGCGACGATCAGGTGATCACCACCGAAGCGACCGGCCGTATCCACGCCTATATCATCCCGGCACAGCAGCCGTCGCACAAATGGGCGATTCTCTGCCACGGCTACAACTCCGGGCCGGCGTCCGTCGGCGTGTTCGCAGAGCATTACCGCCCGTTGGGCTACAACTGCATCTGTCCTTCGCTGCGCGGCTGGGGCAACGACGAAAAACGGTATTGCACGATGGGGTTCCACGACAAGGATATTCTGCTTGCGTGGATCGACTACGTTGTGCAGGCGGACCGGGAGGCCGAGATCCTTTTGCACGGGTATTCCATGGGCGCCGTGACCGTGATGCTTGCGACCGGTGAAGCGCTGCCGCCGCAGGTGAAGGCGGCTGTTTGCGACTGCGGCTTCACAAGCTGCTGGGAGCAGTATGCGAACGTGATCAAGCTTTACGCGAAGCTGCCGGCGTTTCCGCTGCTTCACGCCGTCAATGCAACGTCCATGCTGCGCGGAAATTTTGATATCCGCAAAAACGTGCCCATCGACGCTGTCCGACGCAGCGTGACCCCCACGGTATTTCTCCACGGCACAGAAGACCACTTTGTGCCGTTTGCCATGATGGACCGGCTGTATGACGCCTGTGCCGCACCGAAGGCGAAGCAGGCCATTGCGGGCGCGGATCACGCACAGTCGGTCTACGTCGATCCGGCGCTGTACTGGAAAACGGTAGACGGCTTTTTACAAGATAAGATCAAATAAAAGCCGCGCATATTCACATATTCGACAGGTTCTCTGTTATTACAATACAACACCGGACAGCGCTTCTGATGAGGTCTGCCCGGTGTTTTGTACTTGGTGCCGCGGTTTGTGTGCCGGCAGTGCATGGTATGCTTTGATGGAGATGGGTCGGATGCCGTCGTTGCTTTCAATTTGTTTCGCAGCGATGGAGTGTATGCATTTGATTGCCGTAATGGGAATTAAGCGCTTTTCAAAGATAACAGCGCTAAGACAAAACCATTCTCTATGTGAATGATGTATTCTCCATCATATTTATCCGCAAGGTCTTCTAAAATCTTCTTGCCGAAACCATGCGCTTGTTTTTCTTTCTGTGTTTCATCCAAAAGCATTTCCGCATTGTTTTTTGTTTTAATGAACAGATACCCCTCTTTCTCGAATATGTCAATGTCCACTTTCTTTTCTGTGCCGGTACTGTCGCGTTCGCTTGCTTCAATAGCATTGTCAATCAGATTTACAAGCGCACGACATAGATCCATTTCGTCAATTGCCAGATCGGCAGGCACCAATACGTTCACTTCGGTTGCAATTCCTTTTTCCCTGCACAGCTTTACTTTGTTGGAAAGTACAGCGTTGATAAAACTGTTTTCGGAATAATAGGAAAGCGGGATGTTGTTGATGTCTAAACTCAGCGACTCAAACAACTTCCGCGCCTGCGGAGAATCGGTTGTGTCCAGCAGCGTCTCCATTACCAGCATAATATTGGAAAAATCATGCTTTATCTTTCGCAATTCCGTTTCGTTCTGTTTCAAATCAGAATAGTATTGTAAATTGAGCTGGTTTTTGTATTCCAGTGCGTCAACGGAGGCCTGCAGTTCTGCGTTCTGAATGACGTCGGTAAATGCACGAAATGCGAGGATATCCGAAACAAAGCAAAAGCCAATCGCTACAATCGTCAGAATACAAAGACGCGTTGACATTGGCGTTGACCAAAGCGCACCGTCGTTTACACCGATAAACCGCATATCAAAAATCATAAACATAAAGAACTGACTGAGCGGAATTGTGCTGATTGCAATCATTTTGCGATTGAGCTTCACCGTCTTGACTACGCGAATAGAGTGCGCAGTCAGTATGAGTCCGCCAACCATGACAATCGCGCAAAGCGAACAAGCCAACATCATTTTCAGATTCGGGTTATCGATTTGAAACACGCTGATGGTTGCATAAGAGAAAATATCTGACGAATACAACCAAACATAAGCTGCCACCAGAATCACCAGTCGTTTGAGCAACTTATCTTTGTTCATCAGCAGTGGATACAGAAACTGAAAACTGATTAAACAAACGGTGCGCGGGATTCTGGCTGTAATCAGAATGCCGAGCAGAAGATTGCCGACAACATAAATAACCGCCGTCGGAATCTTGCGCCAGCGCGGTTGCAAGAAACTCGAAAAAAAGCAGGCCATGCTTGAAAAATAGATGGTTTGGAAACAAACATACAGGACATTTGAAAAAGTGGAAAGATCAGCCATTGGGGTCTCCTTTCGTTTCAGAACATTTTTGGCGGATGCACTTTTACATTGTGCGATTGCTTGGATAAAGCGGCATTGCTCCCGTTATCATGTAAAAGCTTTCGCTTACTTCTCTTTGGTTCGTTGATTGCTTCTAAGTATTTGTTTGAATCATAACAACAGGTATTCTATCACAAACAACAGAAAAAGGAAAGTGCAAAGGGCATATATCCTGCTCGTGCATTCTTCTATGCAAGAACCAAATTGGCAGCCGTGCCTTGGTATCCAAGCGCGGTGATCACATGGCGTACCGCAGGGGTTTGAAATGGCTGGGATCGGCAGATGATAAAAGAACATATCAAATCCAACGTTTTACAGGTACAAGAATCATGTGCTGTTTTTTACAATAAAGTGTTGTTTATTCCAATTCTATTGAAACAGGACTTTCTTTTTGTTACTATAAAACCAATAAAAACCAGGAGGAAAAGACGATGAAAAAAACAAACTGTTTTACAAAAGCGCTTGCCGTCTTCCTGACGGCGCTGATGCTGTTGAGCGTGGCGCCGTTGGGGGAACTCGCCGGGCTGGGGCTGGGTTTCGGTCTGAAGGCGGATGCGGTGACCGGTTATTCTGCCGGCGGCGCAGCAAAGTGGGCGATTGAACACTATAATGACCACGATTCCGTGCTGCTCGGCACAGGCTATTGGAACGACGGCGGCGATTGCGCAAACTTTGTATCACAGTGCCTGTATATGGGCGGCATCGACATGGATGAATACTGGAATACCACTGGTTATATGGCGCACTGGTCGGAACTGCATGGTTGGGAATACGCTGGATCGTTCATTCGTTGTGTGCAGCTTTATAATTTTCTTGTTAACAAGAAGGGCGGCCAAGTGATTCACAACCCGTCTGTTTCTCAGGTCGATATCGGTGATGTGTTGATCTATTATCGTCCGGAGGCAGGCAGGTTTAACCATTCTGCCATCGTGGCTGATATTGAAGGCGGTGTGCCGAAGATTGCTTATCATTCCGTTGGATGGGATCATGACTTTACGACAAACTGGCATCTTGGCTTTACCGGGGATCAAACCTATTTGATCAAGCTTCACGGTTCGGTTTGTGTGAACCAGCGCACGCGCTCTGTGGATGTGTATAAGCTCGCCAGTGGCTATCCGCATCTGTTAAGGGAACCAAACGGCGAAGATACCTATCATTTTTTTATTGAAAATGATTATGCTCTTGTTGATGAAGTACGATGGGTCAACGGACAGTCGTGGGGTCATACCATGCTTGATGCTATTTGGGGATGGGTGCCGCTGAAGTATTTTACATATCTGAATCACTACGAAACCCCGAAAGTGAATCATATTTTCGGCGTGTGGCAGACGATTCAGGTTGCAAACTGCCAGCAGGATGGCTTGGATCGGCGTGTCTGTACCCGCTGCGGCTATACAGAAACCCGCACGACCAAGGGCGGACATATCACAGATCCGCATGCGACCTGCACGACGGAAGGAATCTGCAAGATCTGTGGTACTGTGACGGAAAATGCGCTTGGGCACATCTGGGACGATGGCCGCGTCAGTAAAAAGCCGACCTGCACCGAGCCGGGCGATATGCTTTATTTTTGTGAACGTGATAAAGCCCATCAATATACTGACAGGGGTGTTATACCTGCGCTGGGACACGACTATCAGGCAACGGCGACAGCACCGAGTTGCGTGCAGGACGGCATTACGACCTATGTGTGTTCACGCTGTGGCGACAGTTATGTGACCTATACGGATGAAAACAATACCTGGTCCGGTTGGACAACGGATCAGCTCGATCTTCCGGAAAACAAGGTGCGCACCATGACACAGTACCGCTATCGGGATAAGAATCTCAAGGATTCAGCCAATGGTTCTCTTGAAGACTGGACACCGTCTGATCCTGCATATACCTTCAGTGCTTGGAGCAACTGGAGCGATTGGTCAGAGACGGAAACGACTGAAAGCAAAGATGCTGACGGTAATTTGCTGCGTGAGGTTGAAAAGCAGTATGTGAAAGTCGGTTATCTTATGCGCTATTACAACTATACAGATTATTCGGTAAGCGGTCAGAGGGGTTACTACGATTCTGCGCAAAGCGGTATGTTGCTTCGTTACGGGTTTTACAAAGGCGGATCCCAAAACGGACACGCTGAACCTCAATACTTCCCGGTATATGATGTGGATACAAGAGCGGTGAAGGTTGCACCCGGTGCATATACACCAAACGAACACAATGGATACGGACAAAACAAGAGCGGACAAACCGGATACTTTTTGCCGCAGTGGCGTGATTGGAATTCGTCAGATTTTCCATATTGCTGCATGTATAAAGATGAAGAGGTCTGGGTATGGCAATATCGTTATCGTGACCGCACAAAGACCTACCACTACTACCAGTGGAAAAACTGGTCTTCGTGGGATGAGACACAACCCGAGACAACCGAAAACCGCGAGATTGAATCGCGAACCGTGTACAGCTATGACCTTGCTGCGCTCGGTCACGATTTCAGCGTGCAGCAGGCGCAGACATTTGAAAACCGTGATATGCTGCTGACAGAAGCGCAGACCAACAGCACGTGCTACTCATACGGCTATACCTGTTCGCGCTGCGGTGCGCTTGCCCCTGACAGCGTAAGCGTTCTGCACGATATTCCAGATTTTGAAACCGAACGTGATCAATATGAAATTGTCAGCGGTGATGATGCATCCGTTACGATTTATAAGGGCGTTTGCCGCAATGGCTGCGGTTGCTATGTACTGAAGACAGTGGACAACCACAACTATGTGGTCAAAGAGATCGTGCCGCCCACCTGCAACGGTGAAAACGGCACAGAGGGTTATACGGTCTATCGCTGTACTTTCCATGGTGAAGAGTACAACGACGACTTTGTGCCCGCACTGGAGGACGATTACAGTCATGACGTTTGGGAAGTACAGACGACGCCGACCTGCACGAAACCGGGTGTGATGATCTGCAAGTGCGCGCGCTTTAATGCCTGCGGACACTTCAAAACAAAAGAGATCCCGCCGCTGGGGCATACCATGACGAAATATGATGCACAAAATGCGACCTGTCTGCTGGATGGTTCCACAGAGTATTACTACTGTTCCGGCTGCGACAAATACTACGATGATGCAAATGGAACGAGTGAAATTGAAGAAAACAGTTGGGTGATTCCGGCGACCGGTCACAGCGATCCCAAGGATGTGGAATGGACGGTCGAAACACAGCGCAAGTGCGGATTTGCCGGATATGAGCGTAAATATTGTCAGAATGAATGGTGTGATGAGAAACTGACATGCGATCTCTGCAGTGATCACGGTATCCATGGCGCTGTCATCGATGAGCGCGAAACTGAACCGATCCCGGCGGATTTCTATGTGTTTGATTCAAAAGATGCAGTATTTGATTCTGAAACAGGGAAGTGGATTTCCACGACCTGTGACCATCCGGGTATCCTTTACTATACATGTAAAAACTGTGAAGGTACCCCGGACATGCACGGCTTTGTCCTCGGAGATTCCTATACCCCGCTCGAATTGGATCCGATCGATCATATGCAGCCTGTGACGGTAGAAGATCCCGCAGCCTATTGCATCTATCCCGGCATCAGACATACAAACTGTGATTTCTGCGGGAAGAAAGATATTGTATCTCCCGAGACAATCCCGGCGCCTTTTGCAGAGCACGATCTGGAACAGCGGCAGGACAGCGGCTGCATTTATCATGTGTGTACTCGCTGCGGATACAGTCCCGATACGGATGCACATGATTTCCAGAGAGATGCTGATAGAGACGTTGCGCCGGCTTGTCTGACAGATGGCAAAGAAGCGTACACCTGTTCGCGCTGCGGCATGTATGACGACAAGACCCTGCCGGCGCTCGGACATGATCCGGAAAAGGTTGGCTCCTTGCCGGCAACCTGTACCGAGGGTGGTATGGATGCATACGCCTGCAAACGTGAAGGCTGTGACTTTACTTATACCGTTCCCGTCGGCCAGCCGCTCGGGCATGATGACAGCGGCAACTACACGGTGACAAAAAAAGCGTCCTGCACCGAAGACGGCAGCAAGGTTTTGACGTGTGTCCGTGTCAACGCACGCACGGGCGATGTTTGCAATGAAGAGCTGAGTAAACTGAAAATACCGGCACGCGGCCACAATATGAGCGAATGGATTGACGATTCCGCAACCGGGGAAGATGCCTGCCGCCGCAAGGATTGTATGAATACCGAAACCGGGGAGTACGAAGCCTGTACATACAGTGAACGTGAAAATCACGTCTGGGGCGACTGGTTCGACACCGGCGATGGCGAGCAGCACAGCCGAACCTGTGAGACAATCGATACGCATATTCAGACACAGACGCATAGCTGGACAAAGATCAGTGCGGCGGAAGCCGACTGTACCAACAGCGGCAGCATCCTCTGGCGCTGCGAAGTCTGCGGTGCTGAAAAGACCGAAGCAGTCGGACCGAACGGCCATCAGCTCGTTAAGACTGAAGCGGTTTCTGCAACCTGCCTGGAAGACGGCAACAGTGAATACTATACCTGCACAGCCTGCGGCTTGTTCTTTGCCGATGAAAACGCAGAACATGAAATTGCGCAGGATAGCTGGGTGATTGAAGCGCTCGGCCACGACTGGGGTGATTGGAAAGAAAAAACCAAAGCCACCTATGATGCCTGCGGCGAAGAGGAACGTATCTGTAATCGCGACGTTTCCCACATTGAAACCCGCCCGACGCCGATTCTGACACCGGAAAGCAAGGAAAACAAGGATATTACCGTTGACAAGGACGCGCATTATGATGCTGCAACGGGTGAAGCAACGATTTCTCTTTTTGCTGAATCGAAAGGTAAAACGATCAAATCGAAAGACGAAACACCGCTGGATATTGTTCTGGTACTGGACCAGTCCGGTTCCATGCGTTATGAAATGGATTCTAATACCTTAATCAATAATAGTGAGGATTCCAGACTCAAAAATTTGAAAACTGCCGCTAATTCTTTTGTTCAAAAGATCTTTGATAATGGGAATAACAACGTTGACCACAGGATCGCGGTCGTTGGTTTTGCTATGGGCGGAGCAAAGATGAGCGGATTCGATGTGGACGGGGAGAGAACAACCTTTGAAGCATACGAAAATACCAACATCCTTTCCCTTCCATCGCCGAAGTCCTTTGACCCGACACCTGCAAACATTGTGACTATGAACGGAAATTATAAGAATGCGCTGGTCAGCGTAGCTGCAGACGGGCAAGTCAATCCGGTCCTCACTTCTGCAATTGATCATCTGAACGCAAAGGGCGCAACGGCCGCTGATCTCGGTCTGATCATGGCTTGCAAGGTGTTTGAACAAAACCCGATCACAGATAGCAACCGCAGACGCGTTGTGGTATTTATGACAGACGGTGAACCGACCTATAGCAGCGGCTATCAGGACACGGTTGCAAATTACGCGATCTCCAATGCGAACCTTTTGAAGAATGCCTACGATGCAACGGTCTACAGTGTCGGTGTTGTCGGCAGCGGCATTTCCAAAGAGGGTGAGCGTTTCATGCAAAGCGTTGCAACTCAAACCGCCGACGGCAAGAAGCTTTTCTATAAAGTGACCGACTCGGAATCGTTTCTCAACTGTTTCAAAAACATTGCAGAGGAATCCGTGAAAGTAGAAAACAGCTTCGATGATGTGACGCTGGTCGATACGATCACAAAGGAATTCATAATGACCGAAACGCAGGAAAAGGCATTGCGGCTTGCTGCGATTCAGAACCTCGGCGTCACAAACGATGATGTGTCCGTGCTTCGCTTTGCAGACGGCACAACGCAGATCCGGATTGCGCATATCCATCCGAAGGAGGTCAAACGCGACGGAGAGAGCTACTTCCCGGTCAACATCTCCTTCACCGTTTCCGCTGATGAACAGGCGCTGCCGGAAGGTACATACGAAACGAACACGGATAACGCGGGCGTGGTCATCGGCAGCAGCGACCTGTTTGAAACCACCTTTAAACCGGCATCGGTTGAGGTGGAATCAGCGGAAGGCGTCGTATATTTCAATCTCAACGGCAGGCCGTTCCATGCAGTCCGGTTCCACACCGGAGATGCTTTGTCTGCGCCGTCACTGACGCTGCAGGGCGAGCATACGTTTGCCGGCTGGGAGATTCCGGATCCGGTTGTATTCACCGAAGGAAAACTGGTGCTGGATGCAACGCTTGAGCAAAAGGAATATACCGTGACATGGGAATATGACGGCGGAACAAAGACCGATTCCTATAATGAGGGCGACATCCTTACGCCGTCGCAGATCGGCTTGAACGGCGACGGAGAGCTGTTTGACGGATGGGATCCGCAGGCGCCGCTGACCATGCCTGCCGGTGATCAGACATTCCACGCTGTCTATAAGCATCACACGCATCAATATGAACGCACAACGGTAAAACGCGCGTCCTGCGGTGTGGAAGGCATTGACAGGTTTGTGTGTGCAGAATGTCAGGACAGTTACGAGGAGCGTACGGATGCAAAGAGCCATAAGTATACGACCTTTGCAACCGATAACAACAGCGGCAACAAGAATTTTGCCTATATTGTTTGCGAAAACTGCGGCTTGACAGTAGACGCCGCCTTTACCTATCGGTTTGAAGATGCAACCGGCAAAGTACAGGCCTGTGATTTGAGTATGAAGGATCTGAACAGCGCAACGATTCAGCCGGTGAACGGCGGCATTCAGATCACGTTGCCGATTCCGGCCGCAATGCAGTATGCAAAGGATATTGACATTTATCGCATTGAAACAGACGGCAGCAAGACAGATCTGGACGCCAAGGTCAACAGAAACTATTGGAACAATAAGCCTGATTCACTTACCTTCATCACCGATCACTTCAGCCCATATTCCATTGAAGCAACGTATGAATGCGAAATCAGCGGCGAACATGATTGGGACGATGGTGTGGTTACAGAAAATGCGACCTGCACACAAACCGGTGAAAAGGTTTATACTTGTTCTCTTTGTGAAACCACACGGAAGGAAACCCTTCAAAAGCTTGACCACACGCCCGGCGTATGGATCATCGACAAAGCAGCGACCTGCAAAGAAGCGGGCAGCAAGCATCGGGAATGCACCGTTTGCCACAACACGATTGCGACAGAAACGATTGCCGCCGATAAGGCGAACCACGCTTCTTACGGTACAACGCTGAAAAACAAGGTGGATGCAAATTGCACCACAAAGGGTTACACCGGTGATATGGTCTGCAATGGCTGCGGAACAGTTATCAAAAAAGGCAGTGAAACGACAGCGCTCGGACACACTGCGCCGAACAGCAAAGGAAACTGTGACCGCTGCGGTACACATTTGAAGGATGTTGATCCCGGCAGCAGTACGCCTGCAGGCGCCTGTAAATACTGTGGACAGGTGCACACCGGTCCGTTTGGTTGGCTGATCAAATTCTTCCATAGCATTCTGGCATTGTTCGGATTACGCAAGTAAGCGACTGCATGAAAAATCGGAACCACAAACGAGCGGCGGGAGCAATCCTGCCGCTTGTCGGTGTCTGTTCTAAAACATTTTAAGAAAAAGTCTTTACGCAAAGGCCTTGCGTATGTTATACTTTGATGCACAAAGAAAACACTGTTGAATGACAGAGGATGTTTTATGAAAATACTGGTTCTTGATGATGATAAAGCGGTGCTCGCTTCCATGCAGATCCAACTGCAAAACCGGTTTTCCGGAGATGACCAATTCTGGTTTTGCAGTGATTATGACGAGTACTGCAAAAAGCTGCATGATATCGCATTCGACGTATTGCTGCTGGATATTTTAATGCCAGGTCAAAACGGAATCGACCTTGCCGCACAAATGATTACCTCGCATCCGGAGGCTGCGGTGATCTATTTCACGGGGTATCCGCTGGAATACTGCGAAGCGATCTTTGACGGGGTAAAGCCATTCGGTTATCTCAAAAAGCCGGTTGATTTTGATCGGCTTGAAATGCTTCTTGAAACATTGCGCACAAAGAAGCAAGAGGAGGCGTCCTTTTCGGTTACACTGCGCGGACAACCGATCCGGCTGGCGCAGAATGATACGATCTGGTTGGAGAGCCACGGCAGAACGGTAACAATCTATTGTGTGCAAAAGCATTATAGTGTTTATGCAAAACTCAGTGAGATGGAGCGGCAACTGCCAACGTTTATTCGTTGCCACACCAGTTATCTGGTGAACCCGCAGTATATCCGGTCTTTGAAAAAGGATAAGTTTGTAGTTGCCGGTCGGGAAACGGAGATTCCGATCAGTCGGAAGTATTTACAGCAGGCCAGAGCCAAGTTCTTTGAAATCAAGGGAAACTTCGGCTTGTGATCTGTCGGGGAGGCTATTGAAACAGGCGACCAACAAAAGCGGTGAAAGGAACAAAACACAATGTCAGCAATGCAGGATTTATCTCTTTTCGGAAATATCATCTATATTATTTTTCAGGCAGTTTATATTACAAGCACGGCGATCTTCTTGACGCGAATGCTGGAGGCCCGCTGGAAAAAGATTCCCACGGCGGTGCTCTATGTTCTTGGCTATTGGCTGCTCGGCGTGTTCATCCCTGTCCGGACACTGCGCACCGTTTTGATCATGTCTTATATTTTTATCTATCCTTTCGTTGCCTATAAAGGTTCATTTTTCAAACGGCTTGCGGTTGAGCTCGTGGCGTATGTCTGGTTGATTTCCTCGGATATCTTTTCATATGCTACAATCAACGTATTTAACATTGAAAACCCGGATTTAAAAATGATCCTGGCATGCACCCTTTGTGCCATCGTGATGTTTGGCGGTTTGATCTTGACGGGGTACTTTGTCAAGGCGATCAAAACAGTGAAGCTGACCCGAAAAATGCTGGTTGTTCTGACCATTCCGCTCAGCCAGTTTTTGATGTTTATGATTTTTGATATGCGCTTTGTCGGGATTCATGACGGCGAAATCTGGACAACGAAGTATAATCTGGGATTCTGCTTACTCACAATTGCGGCCTTCGGTTTTTGCTTTATTGCGGATATCCTTGTGTCGCGCGCCTTTTTAAGCATTGTGAAAAATGCTGAGCTGAAGGCTTCCGTTGATGCACTGGAATACAAAAATCAGCTCAATCTGCAGTATTTTTCCGACTTGAAGAAAAACGAGAGCGAGCTGCGCAAGATCCGCCATGACTTTTCCAATATCATGCAGGTGATGGGAACCCTTATGGATGTGACGGACGCTCCCGAGGCGCAAAAGCTGTATGCGGAACTGAGCGAACTGATCCGTGGGATCCAACTGGAATACTATTGTGAAAACAGCTTAGTCAATGCGGTGCTTTCCAACAAGATCAAATTGTGTCGTGAAAAAGGGATCGAACCGGAGATCAGCGTGCGGATTCCGGCGGAATTGTCCATTGATGAAATGGATCTTTGCCGCGCGCTTGTCAATCTGATCGACAATGCGATCGAGGCCAGTGAACGAGACAGCAGCGGCAATCAACGGCTGGTTGCGATTGAGCTGTTTGAGAAAGACGGCTATTTGTTTATCAAAACAAAGAACAATACGGATGTGCTTTTGGACGAAACACAAAAGGAAAAACAACAGCACGGCTTCGGCAAAGAGATTCTTGTGGAACTGGCCGGAAAGTATGACGGCGCCTACCTAATCAAAGAGGAAAACCATTTGGTCACATCGATGCTGTCGTTAAAAATTTCATAATGAGAAAGGCCGGAGAAATACCCCGGTCTTTTTTGTGTCAATTTTTACATAAATATGCATGTTTTTACATTTGCGTTGCAACGAAAAGGGTGCCGTGATAGAATAATGATATCTGATTCAACGGAGGAATGCTTTATGAAAAAACACCGGAACCAAAAACTTTTGTCGCTGTTTCTGGCACTGCTGATGCTGGTGCTATCAATGCCGTTTGCGGCGGCGGAAGACAGCGTGGGAATCGGTGGCCAATGTGGAGAAAACGTTTTTTGGAAATTAGACGATCAGGGAAAACTGACCGTTTTCGGCGAAGGAAAGATGGCGTTTTATTTTGCTGTGGATGGACCTGATTCAGAAGAGCTTTACGCAAAATACTATCCAAATTGGAACTGGAGGGTTTACTGCGACCAAATTGTTGAAGTGGAGATCCAAAACGGGGTTACTTCCATTGCGGAAGATGCTTTTTACCAATTCGAAAAATTACAAAAAGTGACACTGCCCGATACGCTGGAAGAAATCGAAGGCGCAGCATTTCATGATTGCTGCCTTTTGAAAAGCATTGATATTCCGGATAGCGTGAAGGTTATTGGGCAACACGCATTCGCAAACTGCCACGGACTCACCGATGTTTCAATTCCTTCAGGCGTACAGTCTATCGGAGACGGTGCATTTGAGTCCTGTACTGGCCTGAATGCAATTACGGTTGCGGCGGATAACAAATACTACACGTCGGAAAACGGCATTCTGTTTAACAAAGAAAAAACTGTATTGATTCAGTGCCCTGCGACGAAAGTATCCGTTGTCATTCCGCCTGATGTTACTGCCATTGGCTATGCTGCTTTTAGCGGGAGTAGAGATCTGAAAAGAGTATCGATGCCGAAAAACCTAACCATCATTGGAGGGGCTGCCTTTGATGGGTGTCAAAAATTGGAAAAAGTTGTGATTCCGGACAGTGTGACAGGCATTGGATGGAGTGCTTTTGAAAAGTGCGACAGCTTAACCGAAATCCGTATACCGGCTGGCGTAACATATATTGGGAACTGGGCATTTGATGATTGCAACAGCTTGCTTTCGATTGAAGTGGCGGCAGATAATCCGTCTTATTGTTCGGTTGACGGTGTTTTATATAATAAGGATAAAACTGAATTGATTCAGGTTCCGGGTGCAAAAACGGAACTCCAATTGCCGGAAGGGATGACCAGCCTGGAAGGATACGGCCTTTTTTCAAACTGCGATGCTTTAACATGCGTTCGTATTCCGGAAACATTGACTGATATCGAGGATGGCGTTTTTGACAGATGCAAAAGTCTGGCGGCGCTAGATGTTGCCAGCAACAATCCAAAGTATACGTCGGAAGATGGTATTTTGTTTAGCAAAGATAAAACGACCTTGCTCCGATGCCCGGCTGCCAAATCAACCGTATCCATTCCGCATAGCACAACCACGATTGGAAGTTCTGCGTTCAGCAACTGTACATTGTTGAAGCAAGTGACCATTCCAAATCGTGTGACGTCGATTGAACCTGATGCGTTCGATGGTTGTGCACTGACGAGTGTTACAATTCCTGGCAGCGTCAAGAGCATAGGAGACAGCGCTTTTCATAATTGTGACAGGTTGGAAACGGTTGTGTTGGAGAACGGGGTAGAAATAATCGGACAATGGG
The DNA here is from genome assembly GCA_902761265.1 of Oscillospiraceae bacterium. Lineage (GTDB taxonomy): Bacteria > Bacillota > Clostridia > Oscillospirales > Acutalibacteraceae > UBA6857. Next base: position 21,308 of record CACWJV010000012.1, read on the forward strand.
CGTTCCGAGACTGTGACCGCTTGACCGAGTTTTCGCTTCCCGACACGATTTCTGAAGTCGGCAGATATGCTTTTGGCGAGAACAAGCGATTGCTGTCGATTGATGTGTCCAGCAATAATGCGAAGTTTTCTTCCATAGACGGTGTTTTGTATAACAAAGATCAGACAACGGTCGTTCAATGCCCCGGCGCAAAAAGAGAAGTAATTCTGCCAGAAACGGTAACGACCATTGGCTGTTATGCGTTCCGTGACTGTGATCAAATGAGAACGGTTACAATCCCAAACGGTGTGGAAACGATAGAAGCATGGGCATTTTATGATTGTGATAATCTTACAAGTATTGTGCTTCCGAACAGCGTCAAAAATGTTGGGAGCGGAGCCTTTTCCTGTTGTCTCAGTTTGCGGAGCGCGACAGTGTCGAATCAGATGACGAAGATTGGATTTAAGGTGTTTGACGGATGTTCGGCAATGAAGCGTGTTACGATTCCCAGCAGTGTTTCTGTTGTGGGAGATCTTGCCTTTGACTACTGCATCAGTCTTACAGATGTCTATTATACCGGCTCGGAAACGGAGTGGGAACAGATTTACATCTCTGCCGGCGATGAGGATGGTGAAGTTGATCCCAATAACCCGAACATGCCTCTGATGCAGGCAATAAAACACTTCAACTGGACGCCGGATACGATCGAAGATCAGGCGACAAGTGTCAGCGTGCTTTATTCTGCCAATACATTCAATATAGAAAATGTTTTCCTGCATGTGGAACCAATTGTCACAGAGAATGAAAAAGCTCGCGCTTGGGATATCAAGCCGATCGACGAAGACGGTAATATCGTGCAGCCGAATCAGGAAATCCAGATCCGTCTGCCGCTGCCGGAAGGCTGGAATCGGCATTCACTGCTTGTTACACATACCCACGACGACGGTGAATCAGAGATTATCCGTGACTACGAAATCAATGGCAGTTATGTCATGTTTTGGGTATCTTGTTTTAGTATGTTCTCGGTTACACTTCAGGAGGATGTGCCGGAGCATGAACATGTTTACGATGACGGTGTTGTCACAATTGAACCGACCTGCGTTAAAGAGGGCGAGAAGATCTACACCTGCGAAGACGGTGACGATTCCTACACCGAAATCATCCCCGCCACCGGCAAGCACATTGACGAAAACAACGACGGCAAGTGCGACACCTGCGGCGAAAAAATGACCGGCGGCAAGCACTGCCCGCAGTGCGGCAAGATCCACAACAAGGGGTTCATTGATAAGTTGACGGGCTTCTTCCATAAGATCGCATATCGTCTTACACATCTGTTCAAAAGATGATATGTAAACGGTCTGAGGATCCATTGATCAGCTTTATATGATTCCGGCAGAATAGAACGACAGGTACCCACGTATTTCCTTAAAAGTATTTTAGCACGTTGCCAAGCGAAAATATTTGAAAACTTTGCAAAAGGGGTTGACTTTCGCGCTCTAAAGCGATATAATGCACAAAAAGGCAACGGGGTCTTTGGGCAAAACGCTCAAAGACCTCGCTTCCAATCAGACAGGCAATGGGGTCTTTGGGCGTG
>CACWJV010000013.1 GCA_902761265.1 Oscillospiraceae bacterium
CAATGAACAGAACGGACTGCACTACACTCTGCATGGCGACTACTATCTGCCGGATCTTGTCCTCTCCGAAAAGGATTATCCGCCGCTCGGCAAATACGGCAGGATGCGCAAAACCTATCTGCAGGAGCATCACAAGGTGCTGTATAGTCGAATGTTGATGGATGGCTCGCTTTGGCAGCATCTGCGCGATGTGGACGAACAGACACGGGGCATGGTAGATTCCATCGTTTCCAGTATGGCGGAGGTTGATGGCGTGACGGAAGAACTGAAGGCAACCGATCAAATGCGTTGGGTCGGGCTGATGAACAATTATACACACTGTGCCGAAGAATTGGTGCTGCGGGAGATCGTGTACACATGAGGCACTGGCTATCTGCCGATCGCAAAATCTATTATCATATTGAGATACCGCGTACATTGGCGGCTAAGTTTTGGAGCATGATGGCAGGAAACTTTGAGTTTATCGTGACACGCCGACAGCATTCGCCGAACGGAAAAGATTTGAGCATTGAATTAAAGGTTACGAAATCAAAGGAATCCATTGCATCGAGCGAGAGCAGTATGACCTTTACAGAAAAACGGCAGGAAGAGTAAACAAATATCCGGGCAGAGTTCACAAATGAAATCTGCCCGGTCATTTTGTTATGCCGCTTCAACAACATCCAGTCCGTTCAAGAATTGCTGGTAATCAAAGTTGAAGTCGATGTGTAGCTTGTACCCACGATAAACATCCACCCGCCGAATCAGACAGTTCACAATCATCTTTTTCTTTTCAAACGATGCCGTTTCATAAAGCTCCGCCCATGAAACCAGCGTGTCAAAACTCGCGGTCACCTCACGAAGAAGCTGCTCACTGTCAGCAACACTGCTTTCAGCTTCCATACATAGCTTTCCAAGTCGCTCACATTCTTTTTCTGCATCGGCAATCAGACCGGAAAGGGTGTCAGTGGAAAATGCACTTTCGCCCTTGATGGCCTTGACAACCTCGCTTTTTAGCACATTCAGATTGTCCAACGCTTTGGCGTGGTCGGCGTTCAGTACAAGCAACCGTGCCTTGCGCAAATCCAGTTCATTGGCATAACGCACCCGAATCATCTCGGCTTTCGGAATTGCTCGCATTTTGGCGAAGATGCCGCGCACGATCTCGTCGATCAGATCGTCAAGGATGTGCAGTGTGTAGCCGGTCTGCCCGGTACATTCGGTCTGCTTGCGGGTTTTTCCATAACAGGCGTAACGGACGCGCCTGGTGTTGTCAACGGTGCCGTCTTTGCGTTTGCGGCAGCGGCCGCTGGTGGTGAGCGTCAGCTTCGCGCCGCAGTGCCCGCAATAAGCTTTGCCGGACAGCAGAGCTTGTCCCTTGGTGATCAGCGGCACGGTGTTCTTCTCCTTCCATTTCTCTGATCGCGCTTGCATGATAGCCCTGGTTTTTTCAAACTGCTCCGGCGAAATGATTTGAATCGATGGAATGATTTCCGAGCGTGACTCGCCGCTGCGCAGAACGCCGGTGTAGGTCAGGTTGTTCAGAATGCCGCGAATGCTCGCCGCGTGCCAAGGCTTGCCTGTGCGCGCCCGGTAGCCCTGCTCATTCAGCCAGGTCGTGATGCGATGGGTGCCGTAGCCCTCGTTTGTGTATTTATCGAAGATTAACCTGACTACCAGCGCTTCAGATGGGTTGATTTTCAGATCAAACAGTTCATGCTTTCGCTTGTTGATCCGTCCGCTTTTCACAAGGTCGTATCCGTAAGCTGCCGGGCCGCCCTTGTAGTGTCCGGCCTCGACCATCTGCCCGAGACTGGTTTTGGTACGCACAGAGGTTTTGACGCTTTCGCCGTCTGCCTGCCAGAAGCGGATATAGTTGAGCAGCTTGTCAATGTGGTTGTCAAAGCGCTGTTCGCCCTCCTGCGTGCTCCAGACCTCAATGCCGTTCTTGACGAACCATTCCACCACAAACGGCGTTTCGTCTGCGATACGACCAATTCGGTCAAACATGAAGACCAGCAGAATGTCGAACTCCTTTTTCAGTGCAAGCTCTTTGATTGCCTGTAACTTGTCTCGCGCCTCGGCGCGGACCTTGTGGCCGGATACGCCGTCCTCCTGTTCCTCGTGCACGATTTGCCAGCCCATCTCATCGGCAAACTTGTGACAGGCTTTTCTCTGCATGGGGATGTCGGCTTCGTGGTTGCTGTCGTAATCGACCTGTTTCCCTGTTGAAACACGGTAAAGGCAACATACTCGTTTACTCATCAGACCGCCTCCTTTGGCTTTTTCTCCATTTTACACGGAGCGGGGGAGACCTGTCGAATGTGCGAATCACCGAGCAGGATTTCCCGCAGGCGCGGCAGGATGTCCGGGTTCGGCTTTTCTGTAAAGGTCGCTGTGACTTCATAGCCTTTGACTTTGAATGTGTATTCCGCACGGACGTCGCACAGGAACGCCCAAATGATTTTGCAGATGTTCATTTCCTCACCTCGCATCCCGATCCCGCTGGCGTTTCAGATAGCGTTGATAATACTCGCAGGCGCGGAACACAAACTCTTCCAGTTGCCGGTCTGTGGCACGCGGCGCAAATTGGCGCAGACGTTCCAGCGGCAGTTTCAGCGTTTCCTTTTGGTTCGGTTTCGGTTCCGCCATGATCGCGCCGATGCTTTCCGGGCCTAATCTACCGGCGGCATAGTCTTTGTGCATCCTAACTGCTTGTGCATAAGATGGCGTACAGTCCAGAGCCTCCATTTCGGAAAGCAAGTGGCGCTGTGTAGGTTCATCCAGATAGGACAGCTCGACACCGACGGAAAAGGCGATCTTGTCTTCGTCCATTTTGTCGAGCAGTTTCGGGATAAGATACGTTAAGCGGATATACCGCTGGACGGTTTTGTAACTCTCTCCTGCTTCAGCGCCGATGAGCGCCATTGTGCGGGGCGTGTCCGACTTTGGGACGATTTGTCCCAAAGTGAAATCAATCGCCTTGCCCTGACGTTTCATCGCATCGTATTTCAACTTGTACGCAAAGGCTTTCTCGCTGGGCAGCAGCTGCCCGCGATGCAGATTGCAGTCCACCAGAAGAATCGCGGCTTCGTCCCGATTCAGGGCATGAATAAAGGCAGGGACTTCGGTAAGCCCTGCCTTTTGTGCTGCCCGTAATCTGCGGTGGCCGGAGATTACCTCGTATTCGTCCACCGTGTTTCCCAACGGTCGGACAAGAAGCGGCTCCGCAATGCCCTGTGTTTGGATGCTTTCGATTAAGCTGTTCATTTCTTCATCATCCCGCACTTTGAACGGATGGCCTTCGAACGGGTGCAGTTTGTTGATTTGAATATTGGTTACTGTCATAAATATCAAGTCCTTTCGTAATTATTTTGATTTCGTTGTTTTGTGTATGCTTGGATTTCAAGGTCGCGCTCCAAAATCATCATTTTCAAAAGTTCCGGCGCACGATGTTCGATACGTTCCGCAATCTTGTTTTGCTGCCGCAGCGGTTTCAGCTTTTTTGAAATGACCTTTGCCTGCTGTTTCAGCGCCGTTTTTTCACGCTCGTCCGAACAACGCCGAATTCTGTTGCGAATCTTCTGCCGATCTGCTTCCAGCGCCTTGATCTGCGCTTCCAGATCGTCGTGGAAATCAAAAAGCTCCTGCATAGACGAAATCTTGTTGTCTATGAGGAGCCTGAATTCCTGTTCGATTTTCGGCGCTTCGGTGATCAGCTTGCGCAGACCCGGCGTTTGCGGCGTGTAGTCAGCTCGTTCCGTTGCCAGTTTGATTAGCAGCATGAGGATCAGAAACAAATTGATGATCATCAGTGCTGCCACATCGGCGGCTGTGTTCGGCCGCGGAAGAAGATATTCTAACCGTTTGAGTTCCTTGTTGACCGGATAGATCGACGGTTTGTAAATAGGATGGTCGAGCATATAGAACGCGACGCGGTTGATAGAGCTGTAGCTCCATAGCTTGTGGCCGTCCAGTTCTTTCATGATCCATTCTTTTGTAAAGCCGAGCTTGTCAATCCGCACCGCGCGTTCCCAATCAACAGCACGAACCGTCCAGTGCGCATGCCGTGGATTAAAGTCACACACATATCCGATTGCATTCATTCTTCGAATCAAATCTTGCGGCGAGTACGCTTCCCGTAAGCAACGCGAAAAGTCTTCGCGCAGAATATCCCGGTGCGTTTTGCCGCCGTCCTTGTGAATCCAGTAGGTGGCTTTTTCGCCGCCATAGAACGGCGCGTTCTGCAAAACGGATTTGCCGTATTCCTGACAAACAGCGTCGGAGACCTCGCGTAGCCGCCGGTGATCCTTGATCTGATTTCGATACTTTTTGCCGGTGACGAACGACGAACTGTTCCAGCAAAAATGATTATGCAGGTTATCCGTGTTCAGATGGGTTGTCACTACAACTTCATATTGATCTCCCCACATACGCCGCGCAGTTTCCAATCCGATCCGGTGCGCTTCCTCCGGTGTAACTTCACCGGCAGCAAAGCTCTGAAACCCATGGTAGCCAACGATCTTGCCCGTTTCATGAAAGCGCCGCTTGGTGCGCAGCATATATTCATACGCTTTCTTCTTCGGACAGTTGATTGCGCTGACGTACATGGTCTTATCCGTCTTGTCACTGTTTTCGACATACCGCAGTGCCTGCCACAGGTCGTCATCGAGAAACTTCCGGTCAACGGTTTTGTCCGGGTTCTCGGCGTAGGCGATGGTTTCCTTTAGATGATTGTAGACCGGCCAAAAGCCCGTGGTTGCCATGCTCAGACATCTCCCACGTCCGCGAAGTAATCCGAAAGCGTCCGGTCTTCTTCCAGCAGCGTTTCTTTCGATGGAGGTGAGCCTTCAAACAGGCGGCTGTAGATCAGGTCAAGCACTTCCAGCAGCCGGGCTTCCGTTTTCTCGGACAGATTCTTGTTTGCAACCTCGCAGAGCTTCTTGTAAAGGTTCAGATACGCGCCGAGGTTCAGTACTTTCGGCTCAAAGCCAAGTGCACGCTGCAAAAGATAATCGCCCTGCTTCAACCCACAGGCTTTGGCGTTCTTCCTGATCTGTTCCCGCTGCTTTTGATTGCATTTGAAATACATTCCGGTTTCTTTTTTAGACATTGCATCAGTCCTTTCTATCTGATTTTGGGCAGTAAAAAACCGATGAGTGTTTAGCCCATCGGTTCGCTGTCTTGATTTTGTTTTTTACCGTTCTAAATCTCTGCTTTTCGGGAGGATGTCTTTGATAAATGCTTTTACAGCTCGATACACCTCGTCAAACGGCGGTTTGGAAACGTCTCCCTCAAAACGGAACTTTTCATAAGAATGTCGCAGATTCTCCCGTCTGTGCAAAAAGCCGTGGAAGCCGTCCAGCGTCCTTTGGCTGTTTTTCAGCGTTTTCTGAACTGCGATACGATCAAAGGTGAAAACCTTTGAAAGGTAATACAGATCCACAACATCTTTGATTCGGCGGAACACCTTGTCGGTTGAGATTGCTGCAACCTTATCGGCAATCATCTGAATCGGTGAAACACCGCAGAAGCGAAGCCCGGCGACTTCATAGATTTATATCGGCGGTGCAGGACGGTTGACGTCCATATCCATGGTGAACAGAATCTCTCCGGAGGCAGCGTCCTTTATTTCAAACCCGGCGGAGCGACCCTCGCCGTACATTCTGTAAAGGCTTACCTCCAAATCAATGCCGCTCTTTTTGAGAGCGCTTTGCAGCGATTCCACCATCTGCTCCGCCGTCGGCGGAGCGTCAGAAATCCAGTTTGCGTCAATATCAACAGTGTGCCGTGTTTCTTCGACATATCCAGCTTCCATCAAACAAGCTTTCAAAACCATAGAACCCTTAAAGTTGACGGGAATACCGCTGTCATAGACAGCCTTCATCACCTGATACATCAGTTTTTCTTCTGCGGTGATATTCATTTGATCATCTCCTAATCGTTGTAATAGTCTATCGCTTCTCGCATGAGTTCTTCAAACCGTTCCTGATATTCAGGCGGAACGAACAGACCGCTGAAGCTTTCATAGTGGGAATAATAGTACTTGCTGAGCGCTTCCGTGATACCCTGCATATCCAGAATCTTTTCATTGGCAAGTGCGTCGCAAAGCGTTCTGTTGAAATCGGTAAACAAAAGACCGTTCTTTTCAACGACGTTATATGGGCTCACATGATCCCCAAGTACAGCAACGCCGTTGAAGCGCGTAACGGAATCGTCGCCGTATACCCAAATCAAAAACTCATCGCTATGACCGCCGAAGCTACCGTGGCACATCAGCGCTTCATCCAGCGCGAAAACAACGACTTCGCCGATCCGCTCACGAACAGCCTTCAGCCAGGAAAGCGACCCAATGAAATCTCTGCGCTTCGGCAGGTCGACCTTGTGCGGATCGTATTGCGGCAATGTCACCGTCTTTCGGTTCACTAAATCTTCCCGTATGCGGTCTTCAAGCAGACGCATCACATAGTCAGGCGGCGTGCGCACACCTGATTCCCAGTTTTGAACGGTGCGAAAAGGAATGTTGTATCGTGCGGCAAATTGGCCCTGCGTATCTCCCAGCCGAGTTCTCATTTCGCGGATAGACATATTGATCACCTCGTTTATATGATACACTCAATGGGTGCATTTGTCAAGTGCCAAATATTGGAATCACAGAGACGGGGTTCTTAGGGGCGGACAGCCCCTAAAGGTGCCGTATTAGCGGCGCGGCAAAATATATAATTTTGCCCTGCTCGTTACGGTATGAGACGCGAATGTCAGGTTAGGTTGGATCGTCCTTTCCGCGTCTCTGCCGTGTCAAAAGAGATGTGCCGAATTTTGCAAATGGGTATTATTGATGTTGAGCCACTTTGGCTCAGTTCCTTGGGGCAGAAATTATGTTTGAGCCAAAAACGGCGGGCCTTGGCTCAGCCGAACATCTCCAGTGCAGATAACACGTTTGCAGCATTTGCCGCCTGCTGTTCTTCGTCTTTTTCGGCAGGTAAAGCAACAGGGACTGCATCAGACAGCCCCTGCAACTCTTCTTTGAATACCTGCCGGATGTCCTCAAGTGAGAAATCGTAGGATCTCCCTTGTCGGTGAATCTGCTCCCACACTGCGGTTATGATGAACTTGTTGCGTGATTTGCGGTCAGTTTCTGACAGGCTTTGCAGAAAGCGCACGGCTTCGGCTTCTTCGGCGCTGTTCAGATCGAACCGCACGTTCAAGCGGTAAACGTTTTGGCTCATACGGTTTCCGCTGCCCGCAGCTGGATGTCAGCCATATACTCATAGCCTTTTGCCGCGGCACAGATGTCGTCCACAAAAGTGACGCGATCCTTGTTGATCTTGTAAAAGTGACGGACAAGGCAGGCGCCACCGCCGGTCAGATACAGCTTCATGGTATTTTCATCGTAGCCGTGTTCCCGTAGGCGGCGGAAAATGTCTGCAACATACGCGGCAGCAGTTGCTTTGATGAGTTTCAGATCGTCTTTGGCAATGTCGGCCGTGCAGTTGATGAGGATTTCATCAATGATGGCGTCGTTCAGTTCGCGGCGGGTTTTGCGCATGAACGCCTCCCGGATAGCGAGCGTACATTGATAAGTACCGAACTTCTCTGTATACATCTTGCCGGAAAGGGGATTACCGTTGACAATATACAGCACATTCATGGTGCCGTTGCCGATGTCGGCGATCATGTTAACGCCGGTCAGTTCAGATGCAAACGGCGCGATAGCTGCGTATCCCTGGGGATAGACGCGAACATCACAGATGCGGATGGTGTAGTTTGCCTTGCGATAGGTGAAATGAATATCACCGTCCCGCAGAAGATAAGATCGGAACGCCTCTTTCTGTCCGGTCATCCATGTCAGCGGAAGACCGACGGCGAGGATGACGTCCGCTTCGGTCATCCCTGTCGTTTTGAGTTCTTTTGCAATGGCAACCAGTGTCAGTAGGAAGTAGTCCTCGTCCAGTTGCTTTTCCGGCAGGAACTCTTTGTGCCCTTCGCCGATGAGGTAGTACTTGCCGTCATAAACCAGCATATCCTTGGTGAACAGCGGTTCAGAATCGTAGGCGGTGATTCCGGTTTGAAAACAGTGGTTTGCGGTTTTGATGTTGCCGTAGCCCTGGTCTACAGCAATGATCACTTTGTCTTGATAGTGTTTCATGTGTTTTTCCTTTCTTAGAATTTGAAGTATAAATATGCCCCTGTTTTACCTGCGGAGCGGCAGGGTGAGGTGTCAGGTTAATGGCGGATGGCTTGTAGTTTGATGCTGGGGCATCCTCCTTTCTATGTGTATTTTGAAGCAGCACCAAGCGCTGATATGAATTGCTTCTGCCTATTTAATACGTATTTTTTTCAAAAATCGTACTTTTCCCGTTACAGGCGAAAAATAGCACCCGTTACAAAAAGAAAAGACGCCAAATGAATGAGCGTCTCTCCCCATAACTATACCGACACTTATGGGGATAAATTATTCCAGTTTTCTGATAAATAATCTTAAAAAATGGCGTAGTGTTTATTGCGAACTGTTCCCAATGTTTCCATTGCTTCCGGCAACGGGAATATACCCCGTACTCTGTTCTGGTTCTTCTTGCCACCGGTACCACAAAGAAAATCTGTGACAGTTGTGGCACTCGTTTTTATACATAGATTTTTCAGATCGGATTCTTTTATTACTTCCATATATATAATACCTGTTTTTTCAAAAAGCCGGAAAAAAAGCATGACAAGCGAAAAATTGGTACCATGACGAAAACCGTGCAAAAGAAAAGACGGCCAGGGCCAAGCATTCTCCTTCCTGACTTTTTTCAATGTACAGTAGCTATGGTTTTGATGAAAGAAAACCTGCGCGGACGGCAGCACCGTCTCCATGGGCCTTTCACCCTCCCGCCTTTCGCGCCGGACGCTCGATTGAAGTATCATTGTGTCCCGTATGTGTCGTCGCCGGATCGGGTGCAAAGCCGATCGTCACAGCCGGGTTTCTCGCTCACCTGCCGGAGCAGGGTCTTGGCGTACCGCTGTGCGGGCTCGGCATACAGGGAATGTACGCAGGTTTTCGGATATTCAGTTTTCAAGGTTCAAGAGAGAGCTTTTCACTTATCCATTGGACATTTTTCGAAATCTTTTAAAATGTTTTTTGATTATTACTAACCGGAGAAAAAGTCCTTTCACTAATAAGGACAAAAGCTACCGTTTTTCCAAGATTTTTTTCAAAACTTTTGAAAGTTTGTAGGGTTGCACAAAAAGATCCCTCTACTTATAAGGACAAAAAAGGGGTAAAAATTAACCTGCTTTGGGATAAAACGAAAAGAAAAATAAATTTTGTAGAAATGACTAAATTTTACATTCTGAAAATTGTGTAAAATAACAGCAAAATAGCAAAAGAAAAAGCCGTCTCTTTTCAGAAACGGTTGAGAAAATTACATTTTACAATAGAAAAGATTGGACGAGAATATGGCTCATGAAGATTGTGTAACGCTTTTATATCTGGCGTGTGATACTATTTATCAAATAATGATATTTAAACTGTACAACCTACATTGTGTCCTCAGAACGCAACGATGAGATGTGCATGTTTGCAATGATTTGTTTCATCGTTATTATTGATTTTGTAATTTCAAAGCATACTTTTCGGGTAAAATATAAGCAAATGACTCGGGAGGTAGTTTTCATGAAAGGACGATGTTTAACAAAAAAACGATTGGAGCAGTTCAGACAATATCTGCTCTCGGAGGAAAAAAGCCGGGCAACCATTGAGAAATACTTACGCGACACAACAGCCTTTTTTGCCTTTGCGCAAACAAGATCGGTTTCAAAGACGCTGGTGATCGAATATAAACAAGCTTTGATTGAAAAGGACTATGCTGTAAGGAGCATCAATTCCATGCTTTCTTCCATTAACAGCTTGTTTTCCTTTCTCGGTTGGTACGATTGCAAAGTGAAGACGATCAAACAGCAGCGGCAAATCTTCTGCAGCGAGGATAAGGAGTTGACGAAAGCAGAATACATGCGACTGCTCAATACCGCGGCGAAGAAAAAGAATGAGCGCTTGAATCTGATAATACAAACGATCTGCAGCACGGGAATCCGTGTCAGTGAGTTGCAATATATCACGATTGAGGCAGTCAGCCGTGGAGAGGCGACAGTCAACTGCAAAGGAAAAACCCGCACAATTATTATCGTCAAGCAGCTCAGAAGGAAGTTGCTTCAATATGCAAAAGGGAGGCATATGAAAACCGGCCCGGTTTTTGTAACCCGCAGAGGAAACCCTGTCAGCCGTACAAATATCTGGAGAGAGATGAAAAACCTTTGTGAAGAAGCGAATGTGAACCCGAACAAGGTTTTCCCTCATAATCTTCGCCACTTGTTCGCACGGACATTTTACGGCATTGACAAGGACATTGCCAAACTTGCGGACATTCTCGGTCACAGCAGTATCAATACCACGCGGATTTACATTATATCAACCGGCGAAGAACATCGAAAACGCCTGGAGAATATGCGGTTAGTGATATAAAAAAAGCCGCTCGAATCGGCGGCATCACATAATTGGGTTTATGTTGTTTCCTTCGCTTTATAGATTATTTATTTTATCATTTTTATATGGAAAAAGCAATGTCATTTCGACGAAAAGTATGGTGTCTTTGAAAGTTTTTTTGGAAGTAACAGATAGTAATACAAGCCTTTCCCCCTCCTGAATTAATCGGTATTGGAGAAAGGCTGTTTTCGTATGTGTTTCTTTGCGCTTTGCGGCAGGGTTTCCTGCCGCTTTTTTCTTTTACAACATAAACCCAATTATGTTGTATTCCTTTTTGGTTATCCGTTTTTTGTGCGGCGAATTGCAGGCGTATATCAGATATTCTCAGAACTACAGAACCCAAAATAATGTGATTTATTTCTGCGTTTTTCGGCATATCCGCACGACAACGATGGGCTTGTTACATTTTGAAAAAAGGAAGTGTTTTCATGAAGGTTGATGCTTTCTACGATGTGTTCTGTGATTTTTGCGGCCGGTCTGTGAGCAGGGATTTTGCGTGCGGCTTATGCGACAGTGCAATCATAGCCGTAAAGGAAGCGCGACGTATGGGCTTTCGTGTGATTGGCGGGAAACGGATCTGTCCGGCCTGCATGCAACGGCTTCGTGTGCGGGACGTTGCAACGGACCGGAACAGCGTCAATCAGACGCCCGGTTGCTGCAAATGATAGGGAGGAAGCAACGACTTGGAACTGACCGGACAACGCAGCGGACGCCTGACGGCGCTGCAGCGACTGGATGAAAAAAAGCGCGGCAACGAGGTTTGGCTTGCGCGCTGCGATTGCGGCAAGTGCGTCAAGGTGATCGCCTCCGATTTTTTGCACGGGCGGATCAAAAGCTGCGGATGCGCCAGAAAAGGGAAAAATGTCAGGGATTTGCGAAATATGCAGTTCGGCAATCTGACGGCGATTGAACGGCTTTCTGAAAAGAAAGGCAGCTCTTATCTCTGGCTTTGCAAATGCAGTTGTGGAAACACAACTACAGCCAGCGCAGCGGAATTGACGAGCGGACGCAAAAAGAGCTGCGGGTGTTTGAAAACAGCGCACTGCAAACAAATGGCAAAGGACATCGCCGGGCAGCGGTTTGGAAAACTGACGGCGCTGTATGCCACAAAAAAGCGCGCGGGCGGCAGTGTGGTATGGGTTTGCAAGTGTGAGTGCGGGCGACTGTGCGAAGCGTCTTACAACGAATTGAAAGCGGGCAATCAAAAGAGCTGCGGCTGTCTGAAAAACGAGCATGCTGCCCCGGCTGCGTTTCAGTGGGAAGAACTGACGGCACAGGCGTATCGGCAACGGCGCATCCGCTCCGATAACACCAGCGGTTACACGGGCGTACAACAGACGAGAAGTGGAAAATGGCACGCGTATATCATGGTTCACAAGAGAACCTATCATCTTGGCACATATAGCGATTTGCAGCAAGCGGTCTTTGTCAGACGTCGGGCAGAGGATCTTGTACTGGGCCAAAGCGAAGAACAGGTGGCGCAGACGCTGCGGCAGATGCTTTGTCAAATAAACAGTCAACCGTTCTGCGATCTTGCGGCTGTATTGGCCGAAGCGGAAAAGAATCAGACGAAGCAGGAAGAAATAAAGGAGCTGCAGCATGGCGGATAAAGTATTACAAAAGCTGAACCGGCGTGAATTGCTGGAACTGCTGTTGGAACAAAACAAACAGCTTGACACGCTGCGGGCGGAAAACGAAGCACTCAAAGCGCAGCTTGCCGATCGGCGGATCAGGTTGCAAAACGTTGGTTCCATTGCGCAGGCGGCTATGCAGTTGACCGGTATTTTTGAAACAGCGCAAAAGGCTGCTGATCTCTATTTGCAGGAGATCCGGGCCATATATCCGCCCGCTTCTCCGCAGCTTAAACCACAGCCGAAAAGCTTTGCGCCGCGCGGCCAGTTTACCGTGACGACGCTGAACGACGGAAAGGATGATCCATCCGCGTGAAGAACGAACCGATGAAACAAACGACACAGCCGGCATATTCTACAATGGAATATGAAGCGGCACTTCGGCGGGAAACGCGCAGACAGCAGTATCGGCGCAGTGTATATGTGACACTGGTCATCATGATCGTTGCCGCGGCGATCTGTGTGCTGATTGCAAGCCTGTTGTTGCCGGTGCTGCGTATCCATGGCAGTAGTATGCGGCCGACGGTGGAGGAGCGCGATATTGTGGTCTCGCTGAAAAAGCGCACCTATCAGCCGGGCGACATCGTGGCGCTGTATTATGAAAACCGTGTGCTTGTAAAACGTATCATTGCGGGAGAATTCGATACAGTTGATCTGATGCAGGACGGCACGTTTCTGGTAAACGGGGAACCGCTGGCCGAGCCCTATCTTGCTGAACGAAACTACGGTGAGGCAACCGATCTGCAGTTTCCTTATCAGGTGCCGGAGGACTGCTATTTTGTTGCAGGCGACAACCGGCGCGAAAGTGTGGACAGCCGCAACACCGCGGTCGGCTGTATTCCGACGGATGACATCGTCGGTACGATCCGCATGATCGTGTGGCCGCTGAACCGGTTCGGCAGCTTGAAATAGCAAAAATGATTCGGCGTTCTGCCGATTTGATATAGAGAGCAAACATATCAAAAAAGCAAAAACACAGAAAGAAGGAACCAAAGAATGAAAAAAGTATTTGCACTTATTCTGAGCGTGTTGCTCGTGCTCTCACTCACCGTGGTCGCATTTGCCACAGCCGACACGGATTCTGTTGCTGACAAGACAAATCCGGGCTTCAAAATCGAAATCGCCAACGCGATTGTCGGTGAAACGTACAATGCCTACAAGGTCTTTGATGTGACCTATGCGCGTGACGATGCGGAAGCGACAGCAACCACGAACCCGGACGGCTCGGACGCGACAAGCGAACACAAGGCCTACACCTACACGATCACGCCTGACTCCGAATGGTGGAGCGTTGTGACCGATGGTGCATCTCCGGAACTGAGCACCAATCCGGCTGAATTTACTGCGCACGGTCTGAAATTCACGAAGACCACCGGCACAGTCGGCACGGCAGCGATCTACACCGTGGAGGAAGCTGCTGGCTTCAGCGCCGCTGATTTTGCCAAGTACTTGTCTGAAAACATCCCGTCTGCCGTTGAGGCGAATCCGGATGGCACCGGCACAGCTACTGCATATCCCGACAGTGCTCAGACTGCAGAAGACCTTGCCAAAAACATCAAGCGCGGCAAGGCAACCATCAACCTGACCGACGCGGGCTACTACTTTGTGACGACCACCACCGGCGCGCTGTGCTCTTTGGACACCACAGAGCCGACCGCAAAGATTGTGGAAAAGAACGATATTCCCGACGTTGACAAAAGCGTGTCCGACACCGGTGCAGACGGCAGTTGGGGCAAAAAGACCGACGTGGACGTGGGTGACACCGTCTATTACAAGATCGACGTGACCACCGGCACCGGCAACAACAGCGCCATCACTCTGCACGATAAGATGGACAGCGCCTTGACGCTAAACAAAAAGACTGCTGAAGGCGCAGACACCACCTTCGTTGTGAAAGTGGGCGAAACCGTGGTTCCGGCAACGGAAACCGTCAGCGGAACCGAGCGTGTCAACTATACCATCGACTACAACCCGGCAGACGGTGATACGTTTGACATCGTGTTCTCGGCCGCATACATCACCGCGCTCGGCGACGACAAAGAGATCAACGTCTACTTTGATGCAACGCTGAATGAAAACGCAAAGATCTACGGTGAACCGAACGACAACGAAACCTACATTGATTATTCCAACCAGTCCTCCAGCAAGCCGAACGTTCAGGTCTATACCTATGAATTCGACATCGTGAAGGTGGATGCCGAAGGCAATCTACTGTCCGGCGCAGAATTCACTCTGACACGTTCTGCTGCGACCAAGAGAGCCGGCGAGACCGATCCGATTCAGTTTGTGAAGACCGCTGATGGTTATCGTGTTGCAAAAGACGGCGAAACCGGCACTGTGACCACACTGACCAGCGAAGACGGCAAATATCATCTTTACGGCCTTGACGCAGGTGTTTTTACCCTGACAGAAACCAAGGCGCCCACGGGCTTCAATCTTGCGAAGGATCCGATCACTGTTGTGATTAAGGGAACAACCGATGGCGACAAGCAGGGCAAGATCTACAAAAACACCGAAGGCACCCAGCCTTGGGAGACCGCTCTTTATAAAGAGGCACCCGCAGAAGGCGAAGAAGAAGCGGTGCTTACCGATACGGTGGAAGTGATCAACCGCACCGGCAGCGAGCTGCCCTCCACCGGCGGCATCGGCACCACGATTTTCTACATCGTTGGCGGCGTGTTGCTGCTCGGCGCTGCAATCGTGCTGATTGCACGCCGCAGAACCCAGACAGAGACATAAGACGTTATAAGAACAACCATCCGATAAAGCCGGCAGGCAAACACTTGCCTGCCGGCTTTGCGGGACTTGCAGGCAGGTGAGTCGGCGATGAAAGCGAAAAAGCACAGAAATAAAACCAAGAGCACCATTTTACTCGTTTTCGTTTTCATGACCGGACTCGGATTGCTGCTTTATCCTTCGGTCAGCAACTATTGGAACTCGCTGCACCAGACAGAGGCGATCGCCAGCTATATGGAAAGTGTTTCGGCGGTTGCAGACGAAGAACGTGATGAAATGCTGCTGCGCGCGGCAGAGTATAACGAACGACTGATGACGCACGCGGCGGGTGACGGGCTGGACGAAAACCAGACGGTGCAGTATCTTTCGCTGCTGGATCCGCAGGGAAACGGCATGATGGGCTATTTGGAAATTCCGTCCATTGACTGTCTGCTGCCCGTCTATCACGGTACATCTGATGCGGTGCTGCACAGCGCCGTAGGTCATGTGGAATGGTCGTCGCTGCCGGTTGGCGGCAAAGGCAGCCACTGTGTGCTGTCGGGTCACCGCGGTATGCCGAGCGCAAAGCTGTTTTCGGAACTCGACCAGCTGCAGCCCGGAGACAAGTTTATTTTGACCGTTTTGAAGCAAACCATGACCTATGTCGTGGACGAGATCCGCGTGGTGGAGCCGCAGGAGGTGCAGTCGCTACAGATCCTCCCCGGTGAAGACCTCTGCACGCTGGTTACCTGTACACCCTACGGTATCAACACCCACCGTCTGCTGGTGCAGGGACACCGCACCGACAACGATCCGTCGCACGGCAGGATCCACCTCGTTTCCGAGGCGGTCCGGATCAAAAAGACGATCGTGGCGGCGGTGCTGTTTGGTCTGTTTGTTGCGCTGTTGCTGCTCTGGCTGCCCATCGACGCCCTTGTGCGCTGCATCCACACGAAACGAAAGCAAGCGAACGAACCGTCCCGTCCCGATTCAAGATAAAGGGGAATGTTTGATGAAAAAACATCTGGTTTCTCACATTTGTATATGGTTGAGTGTGCTGCTGTTGGCTGCTGTTGGTTTCATACCTGTTCTGGCGGCCGGCGGTCAGGCGCAGCTTGCCGTCTATTGCAATACGGAAGGCCATCCGGTTGCGCAGGTGCGGATTGATCTGTACCGGATCGGTGATATTGCAAACGATACGCTTCTGCCGGGCACGCCGTATAACACGCTTGTGCTGCCGGCCGTGCACACGTCGTCCGCACAAACTGCTTTTGCTGCCGCGGCCGAAACGCTGCAGGCATACATCGTCAAAAATGATATACAACCCACTGCGACAACTGTGACAGACGCTGAGGGCAAGGCACAGTTTGTTGCGTTGGACAGCGGCGTCTATCTTGTCCTTGCGGATTTCAGCAGAACGAAGGATATGAAAACGGCTGCTGCGTTGCCGGCGCTGGTCTTTGTTTCTGAAAAACAGGCGGATACACCGTCTGTGCCGGGCATCTATCTGAAAATTGACAAGCACCCGGAGACCCCTACAGAGCCGACGAATCCTACGAATCCGACAACGCCGACCGAACCGACGGTACCAACCGAGCCCACAGCGCCGACCGAACCGACGGCACCAACCGAACCCACGGTGCCGACCGGGCCGACAACACCGACCGAACCGACGTCGCCGACTGTACCAACAGAACCAACGACGCCGACGAATCCAACGAAACCGACAAAACCAACAACGCCGACCCAACCGGGCGAGACCACTGAACTGACGACCAAAAAACCACCGAAAGAGGAGATCCCGCGGACCGGACAACTCTGGTGGCCGGTGCCTGTGCTGGCTGCGGCAGCATTTGTCTGCTTCGGCTGCGGTGTTGCGGCGTATAAAAAGAAACAGGAGAAAGAGCAATGAGGCGACGTGCAGGCGTTTGGTTGATTGCAGGCGTTTTGTTT
>CACWJV010000014.1 GCA_902761265.1 Oscillospiraceae bacterium
CACGCCCAAAGACCCCATTGCCTGTCTGATTGGAAGCGAGGTCTTTGAGCGTTTTGCCCAAAGACCCCGTTGCCTTTTTGTGCATTATATCGCTTTAGAACGCGAAAGTCAACCCCTTTTGCAAAGTTTTTCAAAAAAATTTTTTCGCGCTTGACAATGGGAACCCAACGCGCTATAATGCAGAAAAAGAGCAATGGCGTTCATCTGACGCGGCCCCGCCGCAAAGATGAGCGCTTTTCTTTTTGGAAAGGCGGCGATTGGATTGAAAAAAGAGGGCGAAATCCGCATCCCCTCCGGCTGCGCCATTGCGGCTGTGATCTCCAAAGACGGCAAGCGCATGAACGGCGACGGCGTCGTGCGGTCGATGGTGCCGATGCATGAACGCTCCAACGGGCTCGGCGGCGGCTTTGCGGCCTACGGCATCTATCCGCAGTACCGGGACTTCTATGCATTTCATCTGTTTTTTGATTCGCGCGACGTGCGCAAAGACTGCGAGGCGTTTTTGAAAGAACGGTTCGAAATCGTCCATGCAGAACGCATACCCACACGGAAGATCCCGCAGATTACAGACGAGCCGATGATCTGGCGCTATTTCCTTGCGCCGCTGCCGTCGGCGGTCGCCGCCATGCAGGTGGACGAAAAGGAATATGTCATGCGCGCCGTGATGCAGATTAACAGCGAAAAGAACGGCTGCTATGTGTTTTCCAGCGGCAAAAACATGGGCTGCTTCAAGGCGGTCGGCTATCCTGAAGACGTCGGCGAGTTCTACCGGCTGGACGAATACGAGGGCTACTGCTGGACGGCACATGGCCGCTATCCGACCAACACACCCGGCTGGTGGGGCGGCGCACATCCGTTTTCGCTTTTGGACGCTTCCGTGGTCCACAACGGAGAGATCTCCTCCTATGACGCGAATCGCCGGTTTATTGAAATGTTCGGCTACCACTGCACGCTGCAGACCGACACCGAGGTCATCACCTATATCATGGACTATCTGCTGCGCCGCAAAGGACTGACGCTGCAGGAGGCCGCCGCCGTGATTGCAGCGCCGTTCTGGAGCACGATTGAAGCAAAGACGGACGCCCGGGAGCGCGAGCAGTACGCGTTTTTGCGCATGGTTTTTCCGAGCCTTTTGGTCACAGGGCCGTTTTCCATCGTGTTTGCGTTTGACGGCGGGCTGATGGCGCTCAATGACCGGTTGAAGCTGCGGTCAATGGTTGTTGGCGAAAAGGACGACAAGGTCTTCATCGCCAGCGAGGAGTCCGCCATCCGCGTGATGGCGCCGGACGCCGAAAACATCTGGTCGCCCGCCGGCGGCGAGCCGGTGATCGTGCGTGTGAAAGAAGGTGCCAAACTTTGAATGAACTGTATATCACGCCCGAATTCGAGGTTGTGCGCAATGAAAACCGCTGCATTGCCTGCCGCGTCTGTGAACGCCAGTGTGCGAACGAGGTACATAGTTTTGACGAAACACGCGGTGTGCTGCGCAGCGACGAGATCAGGTGTGTCAACTGCCAGCGGTGCGTGTCCCTTTGCCCGACCCACGCGCTTAAAATTGTGAAAAACAACTGCACGCTGCGCGAAAACGCCAACTGGCAGAACGCCACAATCAAAGAAATCTATAAGCAGGCGAACACCGGCGGTGTGCTGCTGTCCTCGATGGGCAACCCCAAACCGATGCCGGTGTATTGGGACAAGATCCTGATCAACGCTTCGCAGGTGACCAATCCGCCCATCGACCCGCTGCGCGAGCCGATGGAAACGCGCGTCTTTCTCGGCAAAAAGCCGGACGTGCTGCGGCGCGGCGCAGACGGAAAGCTGCTGACGGATCTGGAGCCGCAGCTCTCGCTTTCCATGCCGGTGATGTTTTCCGCCATGAGCTACGGCTCCATCAGCTACAACGCGCACGCGTCGCTTGCCGCGGCGGCCGAAGCACTCGGAATCTTGTATAACACGGGCGAAGGCGGACTGCATGAGGACTTTTACCGCTACGGCGCGAACACCATCGTGCAGGTGGCGTCCGGACGGTTCGGCGTGTATGAAGACTATCTGAACGCCGGCGCCGCCATCGAGATCAAAATGGGCCAGGGCGCAAAGCCCGGGATCGGCGGCCATCTGCCCGGCGCAAAGATCGTTGGTGACGTCTCGCGCACGCGGATGATTCCGGAAGGAACGGACGCAATTTCTCCGGCGCCGCACCACGACATCTATTCGATTGAAGACCTGCGGCAGTTGGTCTATTCGCTCAAGGAAGCGACCGATTACAAAAAGCCCGTCATCGTAAAAGTGGCGGCCGTCCATAACATTGCGGCCATCGCCAGCGGCCAGCCATCGCCAGCGGCGTGGCGCGCTCCGGCGCGGATATCATTGCCATCGACGGCTTTCGCGGCGGCACCGGTGCGGCGCCGACCCGCATCCGCGATCATGTGGGCATCCCGATTGAGCTGGCTTTGGCTGCGGTCGACCAGCGGCTGCGGGACGAGGGCATCCGCAACAACGTGTCTCTGGTCGTCGGCGGCTCCATCCGTTCGGCGGCGGACGTTGTAAAGGCGGTAGCGCTCGGCGCGGACGCGTGCTATATCGCAACAGCGGCGCTGCTCGCGCTCGGCTGCCATCTGTGCCGTACCTGCCAGAGCGGCAAATGCAACTGGGGCATCGCCACCCAGCGCGCAGACCTTGTCAAGCGGCTGAACCCTGAAATCGGCAAAGAGCGCCTTTGCAATCTGATGACTGCGTGGCGCCACGAAATCATGGAGATCATGGGCGGCATGGGCATCAACTCCATTGAAACCTTGCGCGGCAACCGTCTGATGCTGCGCGGGATCGGCCTTGCCGAAAAAGAGCTGTCGATTCTCGGCATCCGGCATGCCGGCGAATAAGAAGGAGGTGCGCCATGAAACGGATTTATGTCAACGAGGACTGGTGCCTCGGCTGTCACTTGTGTGAATACAACTGCGCGTTTGCAAATTCCGGCGAAGCGGATATGGCCGCTGCACTGAAGGGCAAGCCGCTGTTTCCGCGCATTCATATTGAAGAAGGCGACAAAATCTGCTATGCGGTGTCCTGCCGCCACTGCGAAGACCCTCTGTGCGTCAAAAGCTGCATCGCGGGCGCGCTGCAGGTGAAAGACGGCGTGATCACCGTTGACCAAAGCCGCTGTGTCGGGTGTCTGACCTGTGTGCTGGTCTGCCCCTACGGGGCGCTGGCGCCGAACGAAAACGGCGTCATGCAAAAATGTGAGCTTTGTCTGCAGAACAGTTGCGGGGAACCGGCGTGTGTCAAAGGCTGCCCGAACCGCGCGATCGTCTTTGAAGAAAGGAGCGCGGTCTTATGAAGCAGTATGTCATTATCGGCAACGGCACGGCGGCAGTCAGCTGTGTGGAAGGGATTCGCAGCATAGACGAAAAAACGCCGATCACCATTGTTTCCGAAGAACGATATCCGGCCTACTGCCGTCCGCTGATTTCCTATTATCTGGAGGGCAAAACCGATCGCAACCGGATGCAGTACCGCCCGGACGATTTCTATGAAACGAATGGCTGCACTGTGCTGTATGGAAAAACAGCCGTCCATCTTTCGGTACGGCAAAAGACCGTGACGCTCAGCGATGGGCAGACCCTTTCTTATGACGCGCTGTGCGTTGCAACAGGGTCAACACCGTTTGTGCCGCCGATTTCCGGGCTTGAAACGGTTGCAAAAAAATACACATTTTTAAAGCTGGACGATGCACTTGCTTTGGAGCAGGCTGTCACATCGGACAGCCGCGTACTGATCGTAGGTGCCGGTCTGATCGGTCTGAAATGCGCGGAAGGATTGTCTGCACGCGCAAAAAGCATCACGGTCTGCGATCTGGCGGATCGGGTGCTTTCGAGTATTTTGGACAACGCCTGCGCCGCACGGATGCAAACGGTGTTGGAACAACACGGCATCCGGTTTCTGTTGTCCGACACGGCGGCGCGGTTTGACGGCAACACGGCCATCATGCAAAGCGGCGAACAAATACCGTTTGATGTTCTGGTACTTGCAATCGGTGTGCGACCGAACACTGCGCTTGTGCGCGAAAGCGGCGGCAAAATAAATCGCGGCATTTTGGTCGATGCGCAGATGCGCACATCTCTGCCAGGCGTCTATGCCGCCGGAGACTGCGCCGAAGGGATGGATATTTCCTGCGGCAGTTCCCGTGTGCTTGCCGTTTTACCGAACGCGAACCTGCAGGGCTTTTGCGCCGGTGTGAATATGGCGGGCGGCACGAAGGTGTTTGACAATGCGATTTCGATGAATGCCATCGGCTTTTTCGGTCTGCATGCACTGAGCGCCGGCAGCGACCGGTCGGACGAACCCGGCGGTGCAGTTTATGAGGAAAGTGACGAATGGCATCTCAAGCGTCTGTTTCTCAAAGACGACAACCTGACCGGCTTTATGCTGATCGGCGACACTGCGCGCGCCGGGATTTATACGTCGCTGATTCGCAGGCAGACACCGCTGCACACGCTGGATTTTGACCGGTTAAAACAAACGCCCACCACGGCGGCGTTTTCAAAAGAGACACGAAAGAAAACATTTGGAGGCGCAGTCTGATGAAATATCTCAATGCGGCAAATCAGGATTTCCAAGCGTTGAACCGTTCTTTGCGCACGCAAAAACAGCCCTGCACGCTGCAGAACTGCTGCGGTCAGCGTTTCCTTGCGGCAGGCATGTCGCAGATCGAACTGACAATTGAAGGTGTGCCGGGCAACGCGCTCGGCGCCTATCTCAACGGCGGCAGTATCACCGTTTGCGGCAATGCGCAGGATGCGGTGGGTGACACGATGAACGAAGGCGAAATCACGGTACACGGGAATATCGGCGACGCGGCGGGCTATGCCATGCGCGGCGGTGCAATCTTTGTGAAAGGTAACGCGGGATACCGTGCCGGCATCCACATGAAAGCGTACCGCGACAAGGTGCCGGTGATGGTGATCGGCGGTCGGGCAGGCAGCTTTTTAGGCGAATACCAGGCCGGCGGCGTGATCGTTGTTCTGGGATTGCATGATGACAGCAAACCGATCGTCGGGAACTTTCCCTGTACCGGCATGCACGGCGGCAAAGTCTTTTTGCGTGGCGAGATGGATGGTGTCCGCTTTCCGAAGGGTGTCCATGTGGATGCAGCGAGTGAAGCGGAGCTGGCCGGAATTCGTCCGCTGCTGCAAAGATACTGCGCAAAGTTCGGCGTATCGCAAGAAGCATTGACGGGTGTTCCGTTCTTTGTTGTAACCCCGGACAGCGCCAACCCGTTCCGGCAACTGTATGCGGCCAACTGAACGAATCGGTTCCGGGGCAAAATGGGAATCTGAAAGATGAATCTTGAATAAATCTTTCTCTGTGGTTAAAGGGTTATATTCAAGACATCTCTTCCGGCAAAGCGATTGCATAAATAGCAGAAAACAGCCGCGACCCAAACGGATCGCGGCGGCTGCTGTTCCTGTTTGATAGTTGGTTTAGGTTGCTTAATCTATGATTGCGTCGCTGCGGCGGCGCTTTTTCTTTTTGGTGTCTGAGATTGCCGGTGTGCTGCTTCCCGGCGTCTTTCCGTTGACAAAGCTTTGCGCAAAGTGTAAAATACTGGTATACGATTCAACGACGGAGTGAAACCATGAAACGAACCGGAACAACAAAAACGATGCGCGGCGCAGTGCTGATTGCGGCGCTGTTTGTGCTGCCTGTTTTGTTTGTTGCGGCGTCGCTGCTTTTCGGACGCTATCCGTTGCCGGTGCGTGACGTGCTGACAGCGATCATCCGTCCGGGAAGCGTACCGCTTGCAACAAAGGTTGCCGTGTGGCAGCTGCGGCTGCCGCGTGCTCTGGCTGCCGCATTCGTCGGCGCATCTCTGGCGGTGTCCGGCGCAGCGTTCCAAAGCGTGTTCCGCAACCCGCTGGTCAATTCCGGCATCCTCGGTGTTTCCAACGGCGCGGGCTTCGGCGCCTGCGTTGCTATCGTCTGTTTCGGCGGCGGGGTGTGGACCTATCTGCTCTCGTTTGTATTCGCGCTGGCGGCTGTGGTGCTCAGCTGGTTTGCCGGACGCATCTCCCGCGTGACAACCACCATCACCATGATTCTCGGCGGAACCATTGTAGGCGCGTTTTTTAGCGCACTCGTCTCCATCATGAAATACATCGCCGACCCCTACAGCCAGCTGCCGAGCATCACCTTCTGGTTTATGGGATCGTTTGCTTCGGTCGGCTATTCCCATCTGCTGGCGCTTATCCCCATGACACTTGGGATCCTTCTGGTTTTCCTGTCGCGCTGGCGGCTCAACGTGCTTTCCATGGGAGAACGCGAAGCGGCCGCCCTCGGGCTGGATGTGCGCCGCTGCCAGTTTCTCGTGATCGGCGGGGCAACGCTTTGTACCGCTGCCGCGGTGTGTATCAGCGGCACGATCGGCTGGGTCGGTCTGGTGATTCCGCATATCGGGCGGATGCTGATCGGCAACAATAACCAAAAGCTGGTTCCGGTCAGCATCTCCCTCGGTGCGTGCTTCATGGTGCTGATGGATCTGCTTTCCCGCACGCTCACCGGCGCGGAGATCCCGATCGGCATTCTCTGCGCGCTGATCGGCACACCCTTCTTCGTTTATTTGCTCAAAAAGACACGGGGAGGAAACTGGACATGATTTTACAGATTCAGAATCTTTCCTTTTCCTTTAGTGAAGCACCGCTGCTGCGGGACTTGTCGCTGACGGTGGAAAAGGGTGAAATCGTCTGTCTGCTCGGCCCGAACGGCAGCGGTAAGACGACTTTGCTCGACTGTGTGTTGGGCTTTCATCGCACGCTTTCAGGAAAAGTCTCCCTGTGCGGCAAAGACGTTCTGTCCTGCACGCGCCAGACGCTCGCGCGGCAGGCGGCCTATGTGCCGCAGATTCATACGCCGACGTTTCCCTACACGGTGCGTGAAGTCGTGCTTATGGGTCGAACCGCGCAGGCCGGACTGCTCGGTGCCCCGGGCAAAGAAGACCGCGCGCTGTGCGACGCGGCGCTGCGGCGTGTCGGAATCGAAGCACTTGCCGAACGACCGTATACGTCGCTTTCGGGCGGCGAGCTGAAGCTCGTGCTGCTTGCCCGCGCTTTGGCGCAGCAAACGCCGCTGATTGTGCTGGACGAACCGACGAGCTCGCTGGACTTCAAAAATGAACTGCTGTTTCTGGATACGCTGGCCAACCTTGTGAAAAACGACGGCATCGGCGTTTTGATGGCGACTCATGCCCTGGATCATCCTTTCTATTTTGAATCCAAGGGTCTGCCGGTGCGTGCCGTGATGCTGAAGAAGGGCGAACCTGCGCGAATCGGCGCGCCGAGCGACCTGCTGACCGCGCAGACGCTGCTGGACGTTTACGGCGTGCGCGCGTCGATTTTGGAAACGACCGACGCACAGGGGCGTCCTGTCAAAACAATCGCCGTGCTCGGCAGAGAGGAGAAAGCGGAATGAAAAGAATGACGTCTCTTGCGCTCGTCTGTATGCTGCTTCTCTGCGCGCTGTGCGGCTGCACACCGAAAACGCAACCGCAGACCGACGGGATTACTGTCACCGACTGCGCCGGGCGCACGGTCACCGTGCCGGCCGATCCGCAGTCGATCTGTGCGCTGTCTCCGTTTTCCGGCCCGATGGTCACCCTGCTCGGCTTCGGCGACCGGATCACCACCACCTGCAACAACGCCGCAAGAAGCCTGCTTTTGGCTGAGATCTGCCCGCAGATCAAAAACGCCGTCGTTGTCAAAAACAGCGGCAGCGTCAACGGTGAAGAGGTGTTGGCAAAGCACACCGACCTGATGTTTGCGGATATGGGCGTCTATGAAAACGAGGCCGAACGCGCAAAGCTCGACGCGCTGGGGATTCCGTATGTGGTGGTCGATTTTGAAACCATTGACGAACAGTTCCGCGCCGTGCGTGTTTTGGGCGAAGCGCTGCAGCAAAGCGAAAAGGCCGAGCAATACATCAACTGGTTCCAATCTGCGCTTGACCGCGCGGACGCAGCCGCAAAGACCGGAACGCCGGTACGGCTGTATCACGCCGTCAATGAGGCTGTGCGCACCGATTACAAGGGCAGCTACTGCGCCGAATGGATTGCGCATACCGGCGTGACAAACGTCTCGCTGGAAAGCGGTACGCTGAATATGGAGGGAAACAAAGCCTATACCACGCTGGAACAAATCTATGCGTGGAATCCGGATCTGATCATCTGTGACGAAGCGCAGGTGGACGACTATATCCTTTCCGATGAAAAATGGGTGGGTCTGTCTGCCGTGCAGCGAGGGCACGTCTATCAGATCCCAATCGGCATCACGCGTATGGGACACCCGACGAGTTTGGAAACGCCGCTGGCGCTGTTGTGGCTGACAAAGCTGCTGTATCCTGACACGTTTGATGTGGATCTGGATCAGGAGATCAAGGACTTCTATCAAATCTTTTTCGGCTACACACTCAGTGATGACTGGCTTGCGGCAATCAAGGACGGCAGCGAGATGCGCACGCCGAAAACACAGGAAAAGAGTGAATGAGATGAACTTGTTTGTTTGTATAGATGACACCGACAACCTCGAAAGCATCGGCACGGGCGAACTGCTCGAAAACATGATGCGCGAGGCTGCGGTGCGTGGATTTGCCCAAAGCGGCTTTGTGGTGCGTTATCAGTTTCTGATCGATGACGCAATCGCGTATACGTCCCATAACAGCGCCATGTGCTGCACGGCTCAAACGGACGACCGCGCCGCATTCACTGCGTTTTGCGAAAACTATCTGCGTCACAACGCGGCTGAGGGTTCCGATCCCGGCCTTTGTGTGCTGACTGATGACGAAGCGCTGGATTACACGCCGCTGATTGCATTCGGCCGACTGGCACAAACGCAGGTGCTGACCAAAGCGCAAGCCTATGCCGCGGCAAAGGCGTTCGGCGCCGACGTGCATCTGAGCGAACACGGCGGGTCGGGCATCGGCGTGATCGGCGCGCTTGCGGGCGCCGGACTGCGTGCCGGCAAAGCGGAAGGCCGTATCAAGGGCAAGCTTTATCCGCCGATGGATCGGATCGAGTGGACGACGGCTGCGTTTGCCGCCGCCTACGGTGTGGAGCGCTTCGCCGATGAAGACGGCAGCGAGATCACGGAGAATTTGACCCTTCGGTTTGAACTGCCGACGAAGCTGATCTATCAAAGCGGCAAAGTGACCGCCGTGCTGATTGAAAAAGACGGCTGCCATTTGCCGAAGCCGAAGATCAAAAAGAACAAAGGATAACACTATGTGGAAAGAAGAAAACGGAAAAACGACTTTCACCGGCGGAAAAGAAGCGTATCAAGACGCTGCCCGCATCGCTGAACAGTGCTCGCTCTTCACGGAGGATTGCGAAGAGGAATGCATGACGGACGACCCGCGCAGCTGCTACAACTGCCGCTACCGGCGGTGGACGAAAGAGAGTTTTGTTTGCATGAAAGGAGCAGGACAATGAAGCATTCTAAAACGATCAGGTGTGTGTCGGCGCTTATGGTTGCGCTGTGTTTGCTGCTTTGCAGCATGATGACCGCTTTCGCGGGCGACGGCTCCGGCGGCGGGAACGGGGACGGAACGGGCGGCGGCAAAGATCAGCCGCTGGTGCTTGCGTCGTCCAGCATTGCCAACGGAGCGGAGAATGTTTCGCAAACGCCGCAAATCGTCTTGACCTTTTCCAAAAATGTGGTACA
Source organism: Oscillospiraceae bacterium (assembly GCA_902761265.1). Taxonomy (GTDB): domain Bacteria; phylum Bacillota; class Clostridia; order Oscillospirales; family Acutalibacteraceae; genus UBA6857. Next base: position 9,705 of record CACWJV010000014.1, read on the forward strand.
CTTTACAGTAAGAGATAACAACAAGAAATGCTTTTCCATGACGGATGAAGACGGTAAGAGCGTTCCGATCAACGTCCTCATGGGTGACGACCAGGTCGACCCGTCGATCAAGCGGATTGTGACGATTGTCCCGCAGTCGGCGCTGACGCCGGGTATGACCTACCTGCTCAAAATCGGCGGCGGCATCACGTCCAAGAGCGGCGTGAGCATCGGACGTGACAGCTATATCGCGTTCACGGTGGCGGGTGAAAAACCGACGACCGCGCCTTTGACCACGACCGCAGCACCGACGACAACCACGAAGTCCGCGACAACCAAGCCAACCACAACCAAACCGACAACCACGAAGCCGACTACAACAAAGCCGACCACGACAAAGGCGACCGCAACGACCAGGGCGGCTGCGGCGGTGACGACAACAACGGCGACCACCACGAAACCGACCACGACAACGGCACCTGTGACGACGCAAGCCGCCACTACGGCAGTTACGACCACACAGACAACCACAGGGACGACGACCGAAGTTACAACCACAAAAACAACGACCGAAACGACGACCGAAACAACAACCGAAGCGCCTCAGACAACCGAAGCGGTCACGGTGTCGCAGACCGAAACCGACCCGACTGACGAGGTGCCCGCGGTGATCGAACCGGCGAAGCGCTTCCCGTTGCCCTATCTTTTCATTGGCGGATTCTTAATCATTGCAGCCATTGCGGTGGTTTTGATCATAAAGAAGAAAAACAAATAAGAAAGGATGAATCCACATGAAACAAACCAATCGTACCCTCAGCATCCTGCTGGCGATCCTCATGCTCTTCTCCGTTGCAACAACGGCCTTCGCGGCAGGCGGCAACAATCCGCTGACCCTCGTTTCGGCAAAGGTCGGCGATCTTGATTTGGAAGGTGCAAAGATTTCTCCCAACTCCGAGATCGTTTTGACATTTTCCAACAATGTGACGGATTCAAGTGTTCTCACCGGCAATATTGGCAAAATCAAAGTTAAAGACAGTACAGGCACTGATACGAGCGCAGCGGTTTCACCCGGTTCCGATAAGACAGTTTTCATTGTCACGATCGGTTCTCTGGCCAAAGGTGATTATACACTGACAATCGGCAAAGAGCTTGCGGCGAAAAACGGCAGCACACTTGGCACAAAGGTTGAAAAAGCGTTCAAGGTCAACAACGGCAACGGTTCCGGCACCGGCGGCGGCAACGGAGAAAGCCCGCTGGAACTCGTTTCTGTCAAGGTCGGCGACAAGGATCTGGCCGGCGCCGAGCTCGAACCCAGCGGCACCATCACCATCACATTCAGCCGCGGCATGGATGAAAACCAGGCGGCCAACTTTGAAAAAATCGGCATCTTTGACAAGGACGGAAAGAAAGTTGCAAACGTTTCGTTCAGTGATTTCCAGAAGCCGGATCCAAACAGCAAAGGCAGCTACACCGTGCTCACTTATAAGAACCTTGCAACCGGCGAATACACGCTGAAGCTCGGCAAGGACCTCAAAGCCAACAACGGCAACACGCTCGAAAAAGCGGAAACCATCACCTTTACCGTGAAGGACAAGGACGACGAAAAGGTAAACTTCATCCGCAGCCTCCTCGACAAAATCGCAGACCTCTTCAAGAAAATCATCGACTTCTTCAAGGAACTGCTGAACAAATAAGGCAACGCGAAAAGCCGCCGGCTGATCCGGCGGCTTTTTACGTTTGGTGCATGGACTCGTTATGGTATGATTGATTATTTCGAGCTTATTATTTGTTTCATTTCAAGATGATTTTGCTTAAATTTAAACAAATTTGCCTAAATCAAACTTTGATTTGTCTAAATTTGCGTAAAACAAAAAATAAGCAGTTTTTATCAAAAATGAAATGCTTGTTTCAAGAAACGGCAGCGCCCGAATCGGACGCTGCCGCATTTTTCACTGTTTTACGCGCACGATCCCGGTTTACGCGTACACCACCTCCCGCAGCACAAATTCTTCGGCAGCGTTGCGAATGTTTCCGACCTCCTGTACCCAGCGCCACCAGTCGTCGGCTTTGAGCTGTTCCGTGATGCCGCGTTCCTGTTTCACTTGTTCCACAATGGTATCCATCATGTCATGCGCCTGTTCGTCAACTTCCAGCAGATGCGGCCACAGCTCGTCCCGCAGCAACATCTTGCTGAACAGCGCCTTGCGGTGCTCCTGCAGATACGTCTTGCGCAGCATGCCGTACTTGCCAAGGGGCGAGTAGTCGTTTTTGGAATAGACGAGATCCGGATAATAAAAGTCGCCTTTTTTCGTGTAAGTGATGTTCATTCTGATAGCCTCCTTGAAAAAAGTGTAAGTCAAAAATCATGGCTGAGAGAGGGCTGAAAGAGCTGTTTGAGCAGTTCCTTGTTGCAAAGCAGTGCAGCAATGTTTCGCCCCACGGTAGAGAAAAACACAAGCCGAATTGCGGAATACATAAAGAATCAATGAAAAGAAGATGAATTGGGCGAGCAACTTGCAATGACAGGAATGGATCCATTTAAGAGCAAACGGTAAAAAGTAAATACGCGGTTGGCAGATCGTTTACACGTTTACGTGTCCTGCGAGGAACAGAGGGCGATGCCCGCATGAGAAAAACCACCCGCTTGGCGGGTGGATCGTTATTTGGGATGGCTTTCTGACTGCAGAATTGTAAGTTCCGGCAAAAATCTACTGGGCTTTATAAATAATTCTATTTATTTTGATGGAAAAAACTGGTATTTTACATTGAGGTGTGCTATAATAATTAGCACAATTTATGCTACACAGGGAGGCGCCTGTCATGAAAAAAGACTATTGCGGCATGCCGATGCGTTTTGCGCACACCGGCGTGACCCAGTTTGCACCGGAAAACACCCTCGAAGCGTTTCAAAAAGCGGCCGAGCTCGGCTGCGAAGGGATTGAACTTGACATCCAGATCTGCGGCGACGGCGAAATCATCGTGACCCATAACGACTCGCTGGGCTATATGACCTTTGAGCGGCACCGGGACGTGCTGCGCGATCTGACCGCCGCCGAAATCAAGCAGTTTGACATTCCTTACCGCAACGCGCTCAAGCTGAAATATCCGCCGTACCCGTGGACGGAGCACGACGGCGGCCGGCGTATGATCACCCCGCCCGACTACCGCGAGGATCGCGTGACCCATCTGATCACGTTTCCGGAGTTCGATGCTTGGCTGGCAACAGTCGATTATGACATGACCGTGGAGGTGGAGTTTAAAACGACCGGCATGTGTCCGCGGATGGATGAGATTCTCCGCACGTCGCCCAACGTGTCACGCTATATCTTCTTTTCCGGTAACTGGGCGGTGCTCGAGGAGATGCAGGAGCACTACCGCAAAAACGGCAAACCTGAAGGGCTGCGTCTCGGCGCCAACATCCGGTTTCTCAACGAAAAGACCATGGACTTCGTGCGCCGGTCGAATCTTTGGGAGGTCGGACTCAACAACGAAGCGTTTACCAAAGCCGACGTTGACATGCTCGCCGATATGGGCGTCAAGGTTTTTTCCAACCTCGGCGACTACCCGGAATGGTGGCAGCAGATCTGCGACATGGGCGTTGCGGGGTTCAAAACGAACTATCCCGACGCCTATACGGAATGGTGGTGCCGCTCGCAACAATAAACACCGGACGCCCGGCAATACCCGCGTTTTCCCATGACCCTTGCAACCATTCAAAGGACAGGAGGCGTGCTACTTGAAAACCTGGCAAAAACTGGTATTTATTCTTGCGCTGGTCGTCTTTGTCAGCGTGTCGGTCACCATCTCGCTGATTTCCATTTCCAAACCGGCCTATGCGTTCGATGAAAAAACGGCGATCGGCGGCGACGAAGCGTTGCGCGGCTGGGTGCTGACCGGCTTCAACGGCAACGCGTCCACAAAGACGCTGACCGTCGATTATGTGCGCGACAAGGACGGCAAGGAGCCGGACGCCGCGCGGCCGGTCGTTGCCGTCAACGCCTATGCCGTCAACGCGGACGAATATGTGGAGGAGCTGATCATCGGCCCGTCGGTGCAGCGGATTGAGGAAACATCGTTTTACAACCTGAAAAAACTGCAGCGCGTGACGGTTGACCCCGAAAACCGGACCTATACCGACCGCGACGGCATATTGTTTACCAAAGACGGCAAAACGCTGCTGCTGTATCCTGCCTGCTACCGGAAAACAACCGACAACGCAGGGGATTCCACTTATCCCAACAGCTATGCCGTACCCGAGGGCGTGGAGCGTATCGGCACCTTTGCGTTTCTCAAAAACGAGCATCTGCGCGATCTGATACTGCCTTTTTCGCTGCGTGAAATCGGCGACATGGCGTTTTTCGGCTGTACAAGACTCGGCGCATGCGACTATGAAAAATCGCTGGATATGCTTGCCGGTACCGGCTTTTCGCTGCCTGACGGGCTGGAGAAGATCGGTTCTGACGCGTTCAGCAAATGCGTCAGCATTGCGCCCGTGCTGTATTTCCCGGCGTCCCTGCGGGAGATCGGCCATCACGCGTTTTTCTCCTGCAGCGGGATCAAGGCGCTTTTTTTCGCCGCGGCAGACGAACAGACGCTCTCGCTCGGGGAAGCGTGGCGGCCGAAAAATATAAAGGCCGGCCCGCTTTGGAAAGCGCCGGATCCGCAGTTCGGAAAAACCCGTGCGGACGGCGACGCTTTGATCGAAGACTACCGGGCGGAGCTTTTGACAAGAGGCAGGGAGGAGGCGCAGAAGAATGGCTGAGAAAAAAGGAAAAGCAAAGGCTGCTTTTCGCAATTTCAAAGAGCATTGGAACACCCCCGAAGAAGGCAAATATGTTCCGTATAAAGAGTATCTGTCCCTCTTCGGCGCGGTGGGCGGCGACTATTCGCTGAAGTATTTGACCGGCTTTCTGTCGTTCGGCACCGGTTGCTATCTGGTTGCGTTTTATTATCAGATTCCGCTGCTGACCTTTGCCGCGATCAACACCTTCTTTTTGGCGACCACCTATCTGTGGAATATCCTTGACATGGGCGTGGACGCCAATCTCGGCTTTTTGCCCAAAAAAGTGGAGCGCAAATATTTTGCCGTCTATCTCAGCTTTACCGCACTCGGCATCCTGATGCTGCTCCTTGATTTCTCCGCGTTGTTGCCGGAAAACCTGCGTCTTTCGCTGGACACAAAATGGCCCGGTCTCGACGCGTTTTCCATCTTCAAGATCTTCGGCGCCCATTTCCTTTGCAACGGATGGGGCGGTTTCCGCAAAATCATCATCCGCAAGCTGCTGCTCAAAAAGCTGGGACGCTACAAGCTGTTTGCCTATACCAACATTGTGCAGGGCGTGGCCGTCGCGGTGCTGATCTGCTGGCTGCCGCTGTATGAGCTGCCGATGACCGAGCGCGTGTGGAAGCTGTTCCTTTTGTTCCAATTCTATACGATGTTCACCTTTGTCGGCCATACGGATAACGTTGCGCGCAACATCAGCCCGAACCAGCAGGAGCGGTTGTTTGTCAACGCGATTCCCGTCCGGATCAGCCATCTGATGCAGAACATCGTCAACTTCATCCTGCCTGCGGTTGCCGGCTCTTTGTATGTGGAGGGTATCCGCGACCGCGACATGTTCCGCTATCTGCTGCCGCCGTTCTTTCTTGCCAGCGCGGTGATCATGTTCATCGGTCTGCGCGGTCTCAAAGAACGGATCCCGGCGCCGCCCATTGGAAAAAAAGACTATTTTTCCTTCTGGACCTGTATCGGCGGCATCTTCAAGAACAAATACCTTTGGATTCAAAAGGCCGTCGGACTGCTGGATTCTCTCGGCAACGGCATGCTGGCTATGAAGACCATTTTGCTCATTTATACCTGGCGCGAGACCGGTCTGATCTTTTCCATTGCGGAGATCGTTATCAAATTTGCCGGAACGCCCGGCCAGTTCCTGGCCCCCTGGGTCCGCAAGCGGTTCCAGTATAAAACGCTGATGGTCTTTTCCCAGATCGTGAACGCGGTGCGTTCGGGCATCTATATCGTCGCTTTCCTGTTTTTGGGCAAGCTGTACTGGCTGTGCGGCATCCTGCTGTTTGTCACCCTGTTTGTCGGCAATGCGCTCACCTCCGCAATCGGCATCGCGAGCGACGATATGAACACGCGTGTCAGCGATTATCAGATGTATATCTCCGGCGAACGGTTTGAGGGCTATCAGGGCATCATTGACTGGTTTACCCGACCGATCACGTCGCTGGTCAGCCTGATCATTCCGCTGATGTTTGTCGCTGTGGGCTTCACCTCCGACTGGGACGTGCTGTATATGGACGATGTGCGCACCAGGTGCATGATCATCGGCATCGCGTTCGACCTGGTCGGATATCTGCTGATGATGCTGCCGTATCTCTTCTTTTGGGATTTCAGCGACGAAAAACACGTGGAGATTATGAAAATCCTGCAGGAGCGCGCGGACGCGCTGAAGGACGAACCCAGGGGCGGCGTCGACGCCTGCCCGCAGGACGAAGCGGCGGTGCAGGAAACACCCGTTGCAACAGGCTGACCCGAAAGGAGCAGATTGGATGAAACCCTACAAATGGAACTACGATTACAGCAAAACGCTCTGGATGAAAATGTACCTTGCGGAGCCGGATTTTCCGAATCACCGCTCAAAGGTTTTCATCACGTTTGCCGAAGCGCTGGACATCATCAAAACGGTGGACAATCTGACGCTGGGCATTCCGAAAATCATCTATCTTGTGGGCTGGCAGGGACTCGGCCATGACGACTGCTATCCCGAAATGGAACAGGTCAACGAAGCGCTCAAGCGCCCGGAGGACAAAACCGCGCGCGACAGTCTTTGGTGGCTGTTTGAAGAAGCCAAAAAATACCATACCGTCGTCAGCTTCCACGTCAATCAGTCCGACGCCTATACTGCAACGCCGTGCTTTCCGGAGCTGGTCAAAGCCGATGCGGTGGTCAAAAACGCGAAGGGAATCCCAACGCCGATTGAGGTGTTCAACGGACGCGACGGCTACAAGGTCTCCTACAAGGGCTATTTTGAAAGCGGCCTGTTCCAAAAGAACTGGAATCGGTTTTGTGACCTGATGCCCGTACGCGAAGCGGGGACGGTGCATATCGATAATTTTTGCATCGCGCAAAGTCTGAACCCGTATACGTCCGTAGAGGACGAGGACGCAGCGCGCAACCACATGCTCGACTATATTCAATCCTGCGGGATCGACGTGACCACGGAATACACCTACCGCGAACTGGAATGGCGCGCAGATTCGCCCGAGCATCCGATCCGCCGGTTTTACGGAACGGTTGCGGACCATCTGCCGGAGGGCAGATGGGAGGACGCGCCGATCCGTTTGCTCGGCCGGATGCCGGCGTCGTGGTGGACGTCGAACATGACACTCGAGGACTGCATGCGGATCCCGCCGTCGCTTTACAGCGGCCATCTGACCGACCCGAAGCTGCTGGCGGCCTTTTACGGCGCGATGCACGGGGAGGATATCTGGATGAAAAAAGTGCCGCTGCCGGAAAGCTGGACAGATGCATTCTTATCTCAGTTCTGCACCCTGCAGCTGCCGTATTTCTATCTGAACCGGCTGCAGCGCGAACGCGCCGAACCGGACGGCGACGGCTATATCGTGCATTTTTCGGACGGAGTTGTAAGCTTCGGCAACGAAGGCCGCATCACAAAGGACGGCCGCGTGCTGAAAGACGGCGACGACGTGCTGCTTCCGTTGGACGAAAAGAACACGGTTTTCATCGCCTATTCCAAAAACGGAAAAACAGGCGACTGGACGATCCCCGATGCGGCAGGCAAGGAAGCGCAGGTGTTTGAAATCACACCGCAGGGCGATGTACCGTGCGGACGCGTTTCCATCGAAAACGGCACGGTGCAGCTTTCCGTCAAACCCCGACAGGCGCTGGCACTCAGATTGTAACTGCCGGAGCCATGTATTTAAAATACGCTGCAGGAACGCGCGGACAAGGCCAAGGCGGATCTTGAAGCGGAAACCGAAGCGATTCTAAAAGAGACGGTCTGACCGCATAGAGTATTGAAAGCAACCCTGAAATCTTTCATGTTGGTTTTCCGGCGGCAAGAAGGTTGATTTCTTGGTATTATTGCCTGCGAAATCAAAAATGGAGGCTCGTTCCTCCTTCCTATGGTGGAATAGTTGTGTGCCGTGTGGAAACTTAAATAATCTATAAATATAGTCACAACAGAAGGAAACGACAGGCATGCGATAGCAATGCGCATCATGATGGAAACGAAACATCGTTTATTCTGACGCGCTTTGTGCGTTGCGGTCTGTATGACCGCTTCTTTTGGACTTTTCTCATTGAAAGTCCTCCTTTCGATCATCCGCCCTTGCAAAGCAAAGGCTATGTATGGGTGTGGCGCATCAGATGTTTAATGTGGGCTTGTAAAAAATGAGAATTGGAGTATAATGAAAGCGACAGATGATTCACATGAAGAGGAGATACGAAATATGGATTTGAAGTGTTTTCAGTGGACGAGACAGCCGAAAAGCTTTGTCGTCGAAACCGATCGGGTTTTGATCACGACGTTGCCGCATACGGATCTTTGGCAGCGTACCTATTATCATTTTCGAAACGACAATGCGCCGGTGTTTCAGATGGAAACAGCCAAGCCATATTTTAGCTTTGTTGTGCACACATCTTTTGCGGACAGTCACCATCGGTTCGATCAATGCGGTGTGGTTCTGTATCTGGACAGCGAAAACTGGCTGAAGGCTTCCGTCGAATACGAAAACGAGGAGTATCAGCATTTGGGAAGTGTCGTCACCAACGGCGGGTATTCCGATTGGGCGACGACTGAGCTTCCCGCGTCGGTCAAAACGATGTGGTACCGGTTGAGCCGCCGGGAGGACGACTACTGTATCGAGTGTTCCACAGACGGAACCCGGTGGAAGCAGATGCGAATCTGCCACATGGCAAAGGGCGGCGGCACGATTCGATTTGGAATTTATGCCTGCTCGCC